>JALOSP010000036.1 GCA_025458365.1 Hyphomonadaceae bacterium | reverse complement strand
CGAAAGTGAGCTGGATATTGTCGGTCAGCTCATAGCGCAGCGAGAAGTCCAGCTCGTCATCCTCATACCAGTACACATCGCCGTTTCCGTCGGGAACAACCGTGCCATTCACCGTTGCATAGCCGCCGACAGATTGCAGCCAGTCGGTGCGGAACTGGTAGGCCAGACGGGCTGAAAACCCGTACTTTTCATAGACAAGGCTGGCGTTGTAAACGAGGTCCGAGGCCCCGGACAGCGGTGCAACCCGTGAAGGTGCGGTGCCAACGCGCGGGATCGTCATCTCGGAATCCGACAGTGTGGCGGTGAAGCGCCAGCCGATGCCTTCCATCCATTCCGGCCCGCCGGCCGCTTTCACCATGTCCTCGGCAAACTGGTTCCAGGTCAGCTCGATTCCGGCAATATGCCCCTCGCCACCATTGCGCAGGGTGGTCAGCGTATAGCCGGAGCGGTCAACGGTCCCGGAATTGAGGATGTCGAGGCCAAAAATCCCAGACTGGTTGAAGAGCACATCTGACAGGCTTTTGTAGAACACACCAACCGACATGTAGCCCTGCGGCTGCATGTACCATTCCCAATAGGCATCCACGCCGATGGCTCGCTCGGCTGTGGCTTCGGGGTTCCCGCCCGTGATCAGGCCGGGGCCGTCATCGACCGAGAAGTTCGGGGCAAGCTGGTCATAGTCCGGGCGCGATGCACCGGTTGTCAGGCCGAAGCGGAGCTTCATGTCATCATTCAGGTCCACATTGACGTGGACGCTGGGGTAGAGTTCGACACTGTCGGATCCAGCGTTCACCACCGCACCGGTCACAGGCGAGAAGCCCTGGCCGGTGTTCTCGGTCTGCTCGACGCGCACGCCATAGACGACATTGCCCCAATCAAACTCGGTCTCGCCCATGACATAGGCGGCGAGGATGTCTTCGGTAACCGCGTAGAAGGCCTCCCGTTCGCGCGCGGCATCGCGGGTCGCAATCCCTGCTGCGATCAAGTCATCCATATAGGCGACCATCCGGTCCTCAGAGTAATAGCGGAACGTGTAGCCCAGCGGCATCTCGCCCTGGAAACCGCCGGGAATGGCTACATCGCCATAGCTGAACTGGGCACGGCCTGCGGTGGTCAGATTGGCCGCCGTGGCGTTGAAGATCCGGGGGTCATTGACCTTTTCGCGGGTCGTATAAAGCAGACCGAAGCCGATATCGGTTTCGCCACCAAACAGGTCCATCTCGTATTCGAAATCCACGCGTCCGGTCCAGGCTTCGGTGGTGGAGCCACCATCGACCCGCTCGATGTTCTGAAATGTCTGGGCAAATTGTTCGATGTCGGTCACCCGCGCGCCACGGGTGCGCACGGCACTCGAGCCGGTTCCGGTGACGATGGTCCGGTAAAGCTCGACCCGGTGGCCAAACGGGTCACGGAAATCATAGGTGACGGCGGGGCGCAAGGCAGCATCGCCGGGGCTCTGGAAGAAAGGCTGGGCCGCATCGCCCTGCCCGTCCTCGGCGATCGTGTAGTTCAGCTTCCACTCGACCTCGAGATCGCCGAACTCATGCTCGCCACCGACGGACGAGGCGTGCACATATTCCTTGATGCTGGCGGTGCGGAAGTTCGACTGCAAGCGGGCGCCAAACACGGTGCCAAACTCCGGCGTATTGCCGTTGCAGATATCGTTGGCGCCATTGCCACCAGTGACAGCGATGGGTGCCGCCGGGCAGGCCGTGGTCGGCGTGTTGGCCGCGCCATTGTCCAGCCGGAAGATGTAATTGTTGCGCAATTCGTTGTCGGTGAACTGGGTATAGACCGTCTGGGCAAAGAACTCGTGATCATCCGAAGGGCGGAAATCGGCGCGCAGCGAGCCGGAGATATTGCCACGGGTGAGCCGGTAGAGCTTGTTCTCATGCTCGCGCGCCCACCGCCGGGTTTCAGAACCGGGGCGCCGGTCAATGCCGGACGGTCCCGTCGCACCAGCCAGCGTGCCACCGGGCCGCAGCCACGGATCGGTTTCCCAATTGTCGGTCACCATCTCGCGTTCGTAGTAGGAAGCCTGTGCGAGCAGGCCCAGCGTGTCGTTCATGAAACGGTCGGACACCACGATATTGGCATCGACCTCATCGCCGCCACCCAGTTCCACGCGCCCGAACTGAACCCCGCCACGGATGGCCCGACCACGATAGTCGAAGGCCGTGCGTGTGCGGATGTCCACATTGCCAGAGACCGTGTCGCCTGGCATGTCCGGGGTGACGGCCTTTGTCACGGTCACCCGGCTGGCAATGGCGCTGGGCAGATTGTCAAACCGGGTCTGACGGCCTTCGGGCGAGACGATGTTCAGCCCGTCAATCGAGATATTGGTCCAGCGACGCGGCTGGCCGCGCAGATTGATATAGCGCGCCTGGCCTTGATCACGCTCGACCGCCACGCCGGGGAGACGGCCGACGGCAAAAGCGATGTTCTGGTCTGCCAGGCGACCGGCCTCGTCGGCTGACAGCACCGATACCAGGCTCACCGCATTGCGCTGTTCGATCAGGGCGGCGCGGTCGGATTCGGCAATCGGGCGGGCACCGCGCACCACAACGACCTCAGACGGCGGGGTTGGGGTCGTTGCAGGCTCTGGCGTGGATTGAGCAAATGCGGGCGCGGCAGCAAGGCCAGTGGCCACCATCAGGCCGGCACTGACCAGTGCGCTGCTGTGAAGGAAGATCTTGCGTGCGGAAACGCGCGCGGTGCGCTGCAGATTGATCGACATGGCCCAACTCCCGTTTGGCACGCGGTCCGGCGTGCTGACGCGGTGGGCGGTAGGGGCGGATTGTGACAGGCACGGCGCGATGCTGCGTCAGTCAGGTGAACTTATCGCGACGCGGTCATGACGAAGACGACAAGGCCTTGCCGTCAGGTCACTGCAATGGTTCGGCTTTGGTGCAGCGCGCCGACCGTGACTGAAATCCCACAGACGCAGACTTCTGTTGCCAGACGGTCACCCTGTGTCTCGAATGCCAGGTGGCGGCGCTGGTCAGCCGCGGCGCAGGCGGGCAGCACGCATGGTGGCGGCTTCATCGATGGCAGCTTGCAGACGCTTTGCCTCGGCGGCGTCTTCGCGTGCGATCCGACGCTCTTCCATCATCTCGAAGCGCTTTTTTTCTTCGAACGCTTCGGCCAGCTGTTCGCGCAGGGCCTCGATCCGGTCATCGACACCGGCAATCGAGGCATCAATATTGGCGACCTGGACCCGAGCCGTGCCAATATAGGCGACATAGGTGTTGGCGGCTGCAGGATCGCGCTCGGCGACGGCGCGTTCACGCTCGATCTTCTCAAGGATGCCACCACGACGGCGCACCAGTTCCTCGCGCGCCTGCTCGGCAGCCCGGATCAAGGTTTGAACGCTGTCAACCTTGTGCTGGGCGAGCTGGATCAGGGTCTGACCGGTTTTCATCGCATCTGGCTCCAATTTCGAAGCGTCTTGTTACAGCAAATCCGTGAACAAGGCCTCAATCTGGAGGGTAACATTCCCGAGAAACCGATGGCCGGGGGTTTACCCTGCCTGTTTCAGCCCTGCTGGCCGATGATCCCTGCAAGCGCCGAAAAGCTTTGCTGAAATGTCGTACGTTCATCCTTGCGCTGGGTCAGGAAGGCTTCGAGAGGTTCAGACAGCGCGATGGCGCGATCCGTCAGCTGGTCTGCACCCCTGCGATAAGCACCGAGGCGGACCAGCTCTTCCACCTCTGCAAACCGGCCAAGAGCCTTGCGGGCCTCGCGCACAAGCTCCTGCTCATGCGGCGCATGACACCCGGGCATCAGACGAGAGACAGATTTCAGGATATTGATCGCCGGATAGCGACCCCGTTCGGCAATCGCGCGCTCCAGCACGAGGTGGCCATCAAGGATACCACGCACGGCATCGGCCACCGGCTCGTCGTGGTCGCCACCCTCGACGAGAACAGTAAACAGGCCGGTGATGGCCCCTGCCCGCCCGTTGTCCAGCAGCGGGCCGGGGCCTGCCCGTTCGAGCAATTTGGGCAGTTCGGCAAAGACCGTAGGCGTATAGCCACGCGTGGCCGGTGGCTCCCCTGCGGCCAGCCCGATCTCGCGCTGGGCCATGGCAAACCGGGTCACCGAGTCGAGCAGACACAGCACGTGAGCGCCCTCATCGCGGAAATGTTCGGCCACGGTCATGGCAGTGTGGGCGGCCTGACGGCGTTTCAGACTGCTCTCGTCGGAGGTGGCCACCACCACGACCGAACGGCGCAGACCCTCTGGCCCCAACGTGTCTTCAAGGAATTCGCGCACCTCCCGGCCCCGTTCGCCGATCAGGCCGATGACGATCACATCGGCATTGGCACCCTTGGCCAGCATCGACAACAGGACCGACTTGCCCACGCCAGAGCCTGCAAAAATCCCCATCCGCTGCCCGGCGCACAGCGCACAAAACACATCCAGCGAGCGGACCCCGGTTTCCATTCGCCCGCCAACCCGGGTACGGGCGTGTGATGCCACCGGAGCAGCTTTCACAAGTCGCGGCACCTGTCCGTTGGCCAAGGCCCCCTTGCCATCCACCGGATTGCCAAAAGCGTCGATGACCCGGCCCAGCCAGGCGCGCGACGGGGCCAGCGTCGGGGCGTTCGGTTCGAACACCAGCGCCGATCCGGCACGCAAGCCTTCGACGGTTTCATACGGCATCAGCAGCGCGCGGCCATCGCGGTATCCCACCACTTCCAGCCGCGCATCGACCTCATCGCTGACCACCCGGGCGCGCGCACCCAGCGCCATGGCCTGCTCCGGCCCCACTGCTTCCACGATCAGGCCGTTCACCGCGGCAATCCGCCCCGCATAGCGATCCAGACTCAGACCAGCGATATGGGTGGACAGATCGGCCAGACGCATTGTGCGTGGTTCCTGCGCTTGGGACGCCGGGAATCATGTATAGTGAACCCGGTTTTGTTTCGCCATCAAAACAAATCAGCCTTCGCGTTCACGAAGATTGACAGAAACCACACACTTCAGCCGTCGCCGTTAACTTCTCGTAAAGAGCACTCCGGCAGATACTGATTCGATTGAGGCAGTGGCGTGAAGTTTCGCTCGCAATGGGCGCAAATCACCCTACACCTCGTGTCGAGGCAGGAGAGCTGGCGGGCCTGCAGGGGCAGCCGGTTGCAGGAGGGGATCACATGCGGGTATTGTTGGTCGAGGATGACCGGAACACCGCCCAGTCCATCGAACTGATGCTGAAGTCGGAAGGCTTCGTGTTCGAGCACTGCGACAATGGCGAAGATGGCGTCGATCTTGCCAAGCACTACGACTACGACATCGTGCTGCTGGACCTGACCCTGCCAGACATGAACGGCTTTGATGTGCTGCGTCAGCTGCGCAACAGCCGGGTCAACACCCCGATCATGATGCTGACCGGCAATGCCGACATCGACACCAAGGTTCGCGGTCTGGGCGTCGGGGCCGATGATTATGTCACCAAGCCGTTCCACAAGGACGAACTGGTGGCCCGGATCAACGCCATCGTGCGCCGCTCCAAGGGCCACAGCCAGTCAACCATCTCGACCGGCGAGATCGTGGTCAATCTGGACCAGAAGACTGTGGAAGTGGACAATGAGCGCGTCCACCTCACCGGCAAGGAATATCAGATGCTGGAGCTGCTCTCGCTGCGCAAGGGCACCACGCTGACCAAGGAAATGTTCCTGAACCACCTCTACGGCGGTCTGGACGAGCCGGAACTGAAGATCATCGACGTCTTCATCTGCAAGCTGCGCAAGAAGCTCGCTGCCTCCACCGGCGGCAACCACTATATCGAAACCGTCTGGGGCCGTGGCTACGTGCTGCGCGACCCGACACCGATGGAACGCGCCGGCTGAAGCCGGTCCATCCGCCCCATGCAAGAGCCCGCCCATCCGGCGGGCTTTTTGCTGTGTGTCTGCTCCCCCGCCCCGCGGGGGAGCTGTCGCCGGAGGCGCCTGAGAGGGCATTACCAGCCGCCCTTCCCCTTCCCAAGATTGCAAAACCATGGTGAAGCAAAGCCATGACAGACGCCCCCGCCACCCCCGGCACCACAGCCGTGTTCACCACGCTGATCCATCGCGCCACGCTCGGCGGGCGCGATGATCTGATCGCGGATCTGTCAGCGATTGCCTGGAGCCTGGCCGCCGACGACGAGGCAGGCCAGCAATGGTGCGAAGACAATGGCTATCCCGGCTACACAAGCTATGGCACGCTGGATGACATGCCGGTGCGTTATTCGGTGGTGGAAGAGCTGATCGGTCTGCTCGATGCCCATGTGGCCCGGTTTGCAGGCGAGCTGGCATTCGATCTGGGCGGCAAGGCGTTGGTGCTGGACCATATCTGGGTCAATATCCTGCCCGAAGGCGGAATCCACACTGGCCACATCCATCCGCACAGCGTGATTTCTGGCACGCTTTATGTCGAAGTGCCCGACGGGGCCTCCGCCCTCAAGATCGAGGATCCCAGGCTGGCCATGATGATGGCGGCACCCACCCGCACCCGTGACGCGCCGCTCAATCTTCAGCCATTCGTGTTTTTCGCCCCGGTGGCGGGCGAGCTTCTGCTGTGGGAGAGCTGGTTGCGGCATGAAGTTGTGATGAACCGCGCCGATGAGGACCGGGTGTCAGTCAGCTTCAACTACCGGTGGGAATGAGATGATGCAGCGCCCAAGACACTTGCGAACTGCGCTGTCATCGGCCCTCGTGCTGGCCATGCTCGCAGGTTGCGCCAGCACGGCCACGCCTGGTGTGCAGCCGTTGTCTGCAGCCTTTGACTGTCTGCGCGAGAACCGCACCGGGGTGGTTTCGGCCCATCGGGCAGGCGCAGGGCCCGGTGTGCCGGAGAACGGGCTGGCGGCGATCACGCGCTCGATCGGTGCGGGTGTCGCGGTGCTGGAGGTGGACGTGGCGCTCAGCGCCGACGGGGTGCCGGTTTTGATGCACGATCGCACATTGGATCGCACCACAACCGGGCGCGGCCCGGTAGCGGGCCTGCGATTGGGTGAACTGCAAGCGCTGCAATTGCGGGATCCCGCAGGTGCGCTGACCGCCGGGACCGTGCCAACGCTGCAACAGGCGCTTGCAACGGCGTCTGGTCGTGCGGTGGTGATGCTGGACATCAAAACCGGTGTGTCCGACGATGATCCAGCCTGGGAAGCCCGTCACCGGGCCGTGGTGCAGGCCAGTGCTCGCGTGGTCAGCCAGAGCCGCCAGCGCCAGCATGTGGCCTTCATCGCCTACACCCCGCAAGAAAGCGCGATCATCCATGCGATCGCGCCGTGGGCAATGCAATCGGTCTCGGTCTCCCAATCCCGTCCGGTCAGCGCCTACGCGGCTGGCGGGCTGGAGACTGCTGCCATGCTCGCATTCACAGGAACACGCGCACCGGACGCCGGTCTGTTCTCAGACCTCGCCAGACAATCCGTCGAGGTGATCTTTGGAACGTTGGGCCGGGCCGGAAACCGGCTGGACGACACCTATGCCGCAGATGGAGATTTCAGGGAGTATCGCGAGCTTGTCACGTCTGGCGTGCAAGTGATCGCAACCGATGCCGCGCTGCAAGCCCAAGGCGCCCTCACCACACCACAGACAGCCGCAGCAGCCACCTGTCTTGCGGCTTCCGGGATCGTTCTCAGCCCCACGACAGGCCGGTGACGGCTGACAGATCGGCCAGCAGCTGGGCCTCGCTTTCCACCTTGATGGTCACCATGCCCATGGCCCTGGCCGGTTTCAGATTGATCCCGAGGTCATCCAGGAACACGCAACGCGTGGGCTCCACATCCAGCGCCTCGCACATCAAGGCATAGATTCGCGGGTCAGGCTTGCGCAGGCCGGTCTTTGCGCTTTCGATCACGTGATCGAAGCGGGCAAACACCGCAGCGACCTCTCGCGCCTGCTGCAAGGACTGGCTCATGCCCGGACCGATCCGGGTGGACTCTGACGCGGGAACATTATTCGTGATACACCCGGTCTTGAACCGGCGGCGGCAGACCTCGAACGCCCGCACCACCGCAGGCCGCAGTTCACCCGCCAAAAGGCGCAAGACATCACGACCCGCGACCTTGTGGCCCCTGCGGCCGGTCTCGTCTGCAAACTGCCGGTCGAATGTGGCCGCATCGATTTCTGCCCGTTCAAGCTTGGCCCAGGCATTGGTGTCAGGGTCAGTGGCGTTGGTTGCCCGCAAGAAGCCAGGCGGCAATCCACGTTCACGCTCGAATGCATCGAAGGCTTCGAACGGCGATGTGGTCAACACGCCACCAAAATCCCAGATGATGGCTTCCAGATCCGTCATGACGTGACACGTCTCCCCTACCAATCGGAAACCCGGCGCTCTGTTTGCACCGGACAAGAACAAAGCGAAACCTGCTCCAGAAATTCGGCTCTGGGGTGTAAAAACTGCGGTCTGTTTGACAGCAAGCGCGCGGCTATCCCATAGATTGCATCATGCAGCGATGCACAACGCATCGATACAGT
>JALOSP010000035.1 GCA_025458365.1 Hyphomonadaceae bacterium | reverse complement strand
ACTGATTCAGGGTCGTCTCCTCGCCTCGCTCACCAAACGCCCTGATTGGACGGGAAGTGCGTTCCTTCCCGCGCCACAGTGCCGTGACCGGGATCATCTCCTCATGAAGCCGCGCAGCACCCGCGCCATAGATGCTCAAGCGCCCCAGCAACACGACACGCGGCTCGGCATAGGACGAGCGCAGGATCGTGACCCGATTGAGGTCATCCTGAAAGCCGACCGACAAGAAGCGCGACAGAAGGCGGCGCACCAGCCGGTGCTCCAAATGCACCTGCACGACATTGTCGGCAAACCGTCCATCTGGGTATTCAGGAGGCGCGAAAGCTATCGACCGCACCGGTGCGTTCTTGCGCCATTGGGCGAATGATTCCTTGCGCCTGCGAGGGCGCGCCCGGAGATCATCAAACGCCCGCGTCCAGCTGGAGTCGCGCGCAAAGGTCGGGTGGCTGGGGTCCAGGCTCAAGGTTCGGGCTGTACCGACATTGCCTTGTGCGAAATCGTCGATCGGCGCACTGGCACGCTCCATGGCAACGGCTACCACGCGCTGAAGATCATCTGCGTCCACACCAACCTGCTCACGCGAGCGGTCCAGCGTTGCCTGCAGTTCCTTGAGCTCTCGGGCCAGCCTGTCATCGTCCCGGGTTTGCTCTGCCTCTTCCATCTCCCGGCGGGCACGCTGGACGGCGTCGCCGCCATCATCCTCTGCAATGCTGGCGCGCAGGGATTCCAGATTGGCACTGGTGATGCCGGAACTGGTCAGCCTTTCTGTGATCCGGTCCTCGATTACCTTTCCCAATGAGCCGAGCTCAATGCGGATTTGTTCAGTCTTGCGGACAAGGGCATCCAAAACGGCGTCAGCAGGGCGCTGAGCGTAAACGAAATAGCGGCAGGTTACAGTCTGGTTTGGCTGGAGTTTACGGTCGATCCGGCCATTTCGTTGCTCTAAGCGGCTCGGGTTCCAGGGCAGATCGAAGTGGATGAGATCATGGCAGTGCATCTGCAAGTTGATGCCCTCGCGAGCGGCATCGGTGCATATCAGTATGCGCAATGGATGATGGTCAGGGTCGGCGTTGAAAGCAGCCTTCAATTCTTCGCGCCGGTCCTGGCTCGTGGCCCCACTGAAGTGGGCTATCGCACCGTCCACATCGCCCAGATCATCCAACGCCTCCATCAACCGCCTCTGCAACCAGCGCCGCGTGTCCTCGAACTCCGTGAAAATCACCAAGCGGCGACGGTTCCAAGATCCGTGCTCCGACATGTGCTCCCGGATCCAATCGGCAATCCAAGTGACACGGGCGTCCGGTGCTGACTTGGCCTGATCGGCCACACGTATCAGGTCGTCGACAGCTGCTAGCTCGCCCCTGAGCGCCATCTGATCAGCATCAGCCGATTCAGCGAGGGTGGCGGACGCCACCAAGCCGCTGGCGATCTCGTCAATCTGATCCTCGATTGCCTCCTCATCTGCTGTCTGGTCGAGTGCCTCAAGAAGGCTATCCACATCGACCCGCGCGAAGTTTGAGGCTTCGGGTGCAACATTGATGGGCGCACGCTCAATCATTCGCTCAAGCGTTTGACGATGAACCGCCAATGTGCGGTGAAAGGCGTAAACTGATGAGAGGAGACGCTGCTGAAGACCGGAGAACACAAAGCGTGCAGCCTGGCGACCTCTAGGATTCTGGGCAAGGCGACGGTTTCGCAACTCGCCATATTCCATCAACATCAATGACAATTGGAGCTCAGGTGCGTGTGTAGGAAGCCCGTTCAAGATCACGGGCTCTACTTGCCGCTTTGGAAACGAAACGCACTGTCGTCGAAGATTCTCTTTCAGACGCCTCACCATGATGACATCACGTTGGGCCGGTTTCACTTCGAGGCCCCGCGTGAAGCGCTGGGGGTCCAGCATTTCCAACAAGGCCGAAAAACTGTTGGAATGGCCGTTGTGGGGCGTAGCTGACAGAAACAGGCGGTGCTCAAAACCTCCTATCAAGTCGCGAAGTGCGCGTGTGAACTGGCTGTCAATCGCATAGGCCCCAGATCCGGATGGGGCCGCGTGGTGTGCTTCGTCGAGGATCAGCATGCTTCGGGGCAGGAAGGCCTCCAACCGATCCCTCAAACCGGCTGTGTAGGTCTCGTCCCTGATCAAGGCATGGGAGATGATGAACCGTGATCCTATACTCCAGGGGTTTGCAGTGAACCCACGGCGGGATCTGATATCGCGCAGGAAATCCCGGTCGATGATTTCAAAGGTCAGACCGAACTTGGCCTCCAACTCATCTTTCCACTGGATCGTCATGGTGGGTGGTGCGGCGACAACTACGAAGTCTAGCCGTTTCCGCAGCAGCATTTCGCGGACCACCAAACCTGCCTCGATGGTCTTGCCGAGCCCCACATCGTCAGCGATCAATAGATTGACACGCGGAAGTCGTAGCGCCTTACGGAGTGGCTCAAGCTGATAGGGTTCGAGCTTGATCCCAGCGCGAAACGGGGCCTGAAACAACCGGCCATCAGCTGCCGAGGCGGTGTTCCACTTGAGCGTCTGCAGATACGCTGCAAAGACTCTTGTATCGTCAGTTGCCGCGGTACCAATTTGCGACCAATCCTGATCGTCCAAAATGCGCGGTGCCACTTCCGCCTGCCAGACAACGGTCAGGCGATCACCCTGTGAATCGTCATCTAGGCAGGCCAAATCAACCCTAGGACCTTCCAAGAACCCGGTTGTATAGGTTTGCTCGACGAGCCAACGACGTCCGCGGAGCGCGACAAACGAACCGACAGCGGGCACAGTTATCTTCATCGAGTCTCGCGCCTGCAGATTGCACAAAAGGGCAGTTTGATCTGGCGGTTTCGTAGAAGGCTTAGCCATTAACTCCAATTGCTAAACACAGAAATCCTCGAAGATTGGCGATAAAAATGGCCTGGTAACCGCGCCCTTTCCTACGGCATGAGCCGTCTGAGGTGGATTCGGCTATCTGGTGGGAGCCGCACCGCGTCCAGGGCCCTTGGTGCAGTCATGCCCGAGCCTGGCAGGTCAAGTGCAAGCCCGCTCGGACTTGCCCCTGACCTGCCTGGATGACCCGGAAGCCAAGCAAGCCCCTCACGACACACCCTCACCGCCGCCCATACTGGCTGGTGTTGGCAAAGAGGCGGTCACGCGCCCAGTCGTCGAGTGTGGCGACGACGTAGCGGACGAGGCGCGGGCCGTACTTCACGAACGGGGGGCCTTCGCCGGTGACGCGCCAGCGGTTGAGCGTGTGCTTGGAGATTTTGAGGCGGGCGGCGGCGTCTTCGACGGTCAGCAGGTTGTCGGTTTCCATGGTCATCATCCTTTCCAGGTGTAGCCACGACCTGCCCAAGTGCAGCGTGGCGTGACATCAGGATGGGCACAAATCCGAACCAATCCAGCGCCTTCACCTGCAACGGGAATTATTGTTTTCATTGTGTATTTTGGTTTCGTTTTGGCCCTGTTTCGATGCGTAGCGCGCTGTTGCGCCACACCCCGGAACGAAACCGAACGAAACCAGCCACCGCACTTTGACACCATCACCCTAAACTCGCCTCTCAGGTGAACTGGCCCCCGCCCTATCGGCTCAAGTCCGACCCGATCCCGAGCGCGCTGACCATCTGAAGACCGACATCGGACCCTGACTGACCGATGGAAATCCCGACACTCTGGCCAATCTCGATGCCTGCAGCCTCGCCAATGGCCACAAGGGCCAGATTGCCGCGCGCGCCTTGAAGGATGGCGACCGGACCCTGATGCAGGTCTTCGATGGCCCGCACGGTCCAGCCGTCACGGATGAATACGCCTGGGGCATCGACGCTGAACCCCTGATCGCGCAGCCCTTGGCGCAGGCCCGCCATCTCGGCCTGCTCCAGGGCTGGCCGCGCACCAGGCACGAACTGGAAACGACCTTCCTCATCAACCGTGCCAAACCCGGCTTCGACATGGTCACTTGCGCGGGCTTTCAGGGCCGCATCAATGCGTGGGTCTCCGGCAAACACACGCGCTTCTCCCGCCCCGATCCGCGATAACTCCCGGTCCAGTTCGGTGAATGCGGTGGCCGACAACTGGTCGGCTAATGAGTGGCGCGACAGGCAGGCGAAACGTCCGTCGGCATCGATCTGCAACCAGGACCCGACGGCTAGAGAGCCGCTGTTTTCGAGCGTGTTGACCAGCACCGGCGCCGTACCGCCAGTATCAAGCGCGAGCACGGTATTGCCGCTGTCGCGGAGTTCCATCCCAACGATCTCGCCTGTCAGCTTTGCACACTCCGTCCGCCTGTAGTCAGCTTTAAGCTCACGTCCATGCGCCTTGGTGATGTCCAGTGGCCCGGCTGCCTGCAGCACCTCCTGCCAGCCCGGTCGGAACGCCAGCACATTGCGCCGGACTTCGATGGCCAGGCCCCGCGATGCGAGCTCGCGTGCCCGTCCGCGCAGGGCATCGGCCCAGAGGCTGTTCTCCCCTGCGCCAAGCTCCTGCACCAGCACCTCGCCGCGCCCCTCCAGGCTGGCGGCGATGGTGCGGTCAAGGCTGGTGAGGCCGCGTGACTTGACTGCGCGGTCCAGAGTTAGGCGGTCATCCAGCTCGCAGCGCTCGCCCAGAAGACCGGTGGCAATCTCGCGGGCTTGATGGCGCAGGCCGTGGGAGAGATAGGCACGGGGAATGCGCAGTTCGCGACCATCCAGACTGCGCCCACGCAGGATGATGTGAGCATGGGGATTGTCAGTGTTCCAGTGGTTGATCGCCACCCACTCCGTCTCGATGCCAAGGTCGCGCTCCATCCGGGCCATGACCTCGCGCACGTAACCGTCGAGATCTTCCAGCCGGGCCGCACTCTCTGGCGCGATGATGATCCGGAAGTGGCGGGGATCCTCCCGTGACCAGACCCCGAGCTCGTGTCCCAGCTCGTCCACCCGGTCATTGTTCGCATCGTAGAACCGACCCTGCTCGCCATCACGGGCGGCGCCATCACGCCCGAGATAAGCGGCATGGGCAGCAAGTTTCCCGCTGCCTGCCCGATGTGGCGCAAACGACACCTTGACGATCACCCGCTGCGGCCCGCCACGACCGGGGTTTCCCACTGCGCTTGGACGGCCAGTGCCGCGTCCGGCAGCTTTCGCGATTGCACCATTTGCGCCGCCCACACGCACCCCACCCAACTTGGCGGCAAGTCGCGCGCCCAGCACGCCAGAACGGGCATCATCCGACCCGGCCCGATGCATCCGCACATGCGGCCCATCCTGTGATGAGGATCCATCGTGGCCCATCAGGCCCTCCTGCGTTGGCACGGTTTGCAAGGTGATGTGGCCTGCCAGCCAAGTTGCTGAAGAAGCCAGCAACTTGTACAAACAATAGCACGATCAAGTCGCTGATCCAATCAAAACTTGTTCTTTATCTTGCTGTAACTGTCTTTTTGTGCTCCTATATCAATCGAATACAAATGGAGACGCGACATGACAAGTCTTTACAAACTGTTCAATTCAGGACTTGCACGTTTTGTTGCGCCACGCGTGTTTGTCTGGCGCCAACAGATCGCATGGGGCCTGCGGTTTCTGGTTTGCGCCTTGATTGTCGGCTGGTGCCTGAACGGACTGTACCAGTGGAGTTGGGGCCTGGCCGCCAGTCAGCTGGGACCTGTGTGGATTGATCTGGGGCCGGTGGAGCTGCGCGCGCCATGGCTGGCTCTGGTCGCGATCGCGCGAGTTGGCGATGACGCACCAGTGCTGGCGGTGCCGGGGATCGTCGCCGCGCTGCTGCTGGGTGCGAGCGGGCTTGGCCTGGCTGCCCTGATCACTGGGCTAACGGGCCCGTTCGGGCCAATGCCGCGCCGGGGTGACTGGCTCGCCTTGGGGCGCGGGCGCTCGCAGGTCCGGCGCGAACAGCACGAACTTGGACGATATGCGCATGCCGGGACGGTTGTGATCGGGCGCGAACCCGTGCGGGCGTGGCATGGCTTCAGTGATCTGCGGCGCTCACTTTTCACCCAAAACTGGGTCGCTGTTCGTGACCTCAGTGGTGACCGGTTGTTTCTCGGCGACAGCCCGACAATCACCACTGCCGTGCGCGCGGCCCTGCGCAGCTTTGATGGCGTCATCGTCCGCCTGAGTGGCGGGCCGAAACCCCTTCCCGTTGGATACCCCGGAGAGGAAGTCCGGGTCATGCTGGGTGGCGATCTCGACCCGGACCCTATGCGCCAGGTTCGCATGGGATCGAAGGCCTGGGAGGATATCCAAGCGATGGTGGCCAGCCTGCACCTGGGCGACCAGCGCAGCCTGTTGGCCGCCTCCGTCTGGGCCACGGCGTTGGAGACCCTGCCAGAGCCTAACCGTGACATGGCAGGCCTGATCCGCCTGCTCGATGATCCCGGCCTTGCCTATCAGAAACTCGGCGGCTGGTTTGCGATCACCACGCTGATCCCCGAACGGAGCCGTAAGCCGGTCGAGGATCTTCTGGCGCTCTGGCGCAAGTGCCAGCCCATGCTGAGCGATGACTGCGAAGCGGTGAGCAAGGTGCTCACATCGCTGATGACCGGCCATCAGTCCTGGGGCACGCCCAAGGTCCGTCTGATGGATCTGGTCCGGGCTGGTCCGCGTGTGATCAGTGTGGAAGGAGGTGACCATGAGGCCCGATCCGGGCATCGCCAGCTGACGGTGATGATGCTCGATCAGCTGCTGCGCGAACTGGCCGATCCTGCCACGCCGCGCCCATCGCGGCCTGTCCTGATTGCGATTGATCCTGACTGTGGGGCATGGCTGCTCACCGTTCTGCAGCGCTGGCGCGCCAGGCTACGAGCGCGTGGCATCTGCCTGCTGCTCCATGCCCGTGATCGGATGCACGTTCTGAGCATGCTGGGATTGGAGCAATCGGTGCCCTTGGTGTCCGAGGTATCGACCCTAGTCACTGAGCCAAGGCTCGCAGCGGATGTGTTTGCTCGCATGGGCTATGCTGCTCAGGCCTTCGAGCTCGTCAGGCCAGGCGAGTTGATCGTTGCCACATCCGGACGCCAGATCATGCGGCTGGCACCGATCAATCCCGATCTTGTGCCGATAGCTGGCCAGCCAAGCATGTGCACGCTGCCCGCATATCCGGCGCCCTGGAATGATCCAGCGATCACCGCACCGCTGGGAGCTCCACTGCCGCCGCAGCCAGTCGTCGTGATCACCCCGGCCCAGCGGCCAAGGACCGTCATTGTGATGCCGGATGGACGGGAGTTTGCTCAGGACGAGCCGCGGACAAGCAGGGCCCCTTCAAGAGCCAGGCCATCTGGAAAGATGCCGAAGCCTGCTGAGACGTACGTCCAGCGCCTGCCAGTAACCGAACCGGAGTTCGCATCGACTACCCGACGACTGCGCGAAGCGCTCGCCCGACGCGGCGGGCAGCCTGCCCTTCCGTCATCCCCCCGCAAGATCTGAAAGGGGCGCAGCCATGGCCACCCGCAAGCAACTCACGCTCCACCTCGACGATGCCACAGCCCGTGCGCTGGAAGCCGAAGCCAGGCTGCGCGGCCTGACCCTGTCACGCGCCGCCAATGACGGGCTCAAACGCGTGCTCCTTGAGGAAAAGGGAGCCTCTCTCGTCGACACCGTCAAGGCCCGCCTCGACCGGCTCGACCAGCGCGACACCGCCCGTGCCCGCGACATGGCCCTGCTGCGCGAGACGCTGCTTGCGTTCGTCCGCCTCTGGCTCACCTATGCCGGGCCGCTCGAGTTCGATCCCGACGACACCAGCGCAGACCAGCGGTTTGACGCGTTCCTGGATGATGTTGTGCGCGGGCTGAAGGCGGGGTGATGAGCCGACCAGCGGATTCCTGGTTTTCTGAAAACGATAAATCGAAGGGACTTCGGAGGGGTGAACCACGAAATTTATCTTTTTCTATAAAATTGGTTGCCAATCTCGCCTGTCGAGCTTAGAATTACCGTATTCAGTAAACCGGAGTGCTCCCGTGGCACAAGACCCCTCCAGCCCAGTACTTGCCCAGATTGGTAGGCGGATTCGCGCGGCGCGCGAGGCCGCTGGCCTGTCCCTGCAGGACCTGGCGCTGCTGTGCGGGATCAGCACGTCGGCGCTGTCACTGATCGAGACCGGCAAGCGGGATCTTCGGGTTTCGAGCCTTTACCGGATTGCTGGTGCGCTGCGTGTGCCTGCTGGGGAGTTGCTGGCTGATGGCGCTGGTGCCCCATCGAAGCGAGAAGCCAGCCCATCGGGCGGCTATGACCTCGGGGACTATGCATGAGCGCGCCGGTCCCGGTCTGGTTCGACGCGCTGCAGATTGGCGACATTCTCGTCGGGATCGGCGGGGACCTGAGTTTTGTCTACAGTCCAGCCTGGCTGGGCACGCGCGGAGCCTTCCCGCTCTCGGTTACGATGCCATTGCAGCCGGGACCGTTTGCCTCGGAGGTGATTTCGCCCTGGCTTGCCAATTTGCTGCCTGAAGAACAGCAGCTGAGCATCCTGACCCGCACGCTGGGTCTTGCGGGGGTGGAGGCGCGCCTGCCGCTGGTGCGCGCGGACGGGCGCGTGAGCTGGCTGGTGGAGCCGGCCTTCACGGCCGCCTGGG
>JALOSP010000034.1 GCA_025458365.1 Hyphomonadaceae bacterium | reverse complement strand
GTTCCCGAGGCGCTGGTTGCCGCCCGTGTGATGGCGCCCGCCATTGCAGAGACCCGCTCGGTGACTTTGGCCTCGATCATCCTGCTGGACAGCAATGGCACGATCCTGTCTGGCGCCTGGCAGGGGCAGAGCCTCGCTGAAGTTCCTGAAGTGGCTGAAGCTTTGGGCGGCATTGCCTCGACCCGGCTGCGGCGCAATGCCAGCTACAAGGCGCGCACCATGCTTGAGGTATTCAGCAGAGCCGCCACGATCCGCCTGCATCACGCCCGACCTGTGCTGGTGTCCGGTCGTGTGGTCGGTGTGGTCCTGGCGTCGCGGTCACCGCGGGCGCTGATGCGCGGCTTGTACGAGGATCGCGGCAAGATCGCACTGGGAACGGGCCTCATCTTCGTGGTCCTGACCGGGCTGTCGCTCATCCTGGCCCGGACCATCGTGCGCCCCATCGAGGCCCTGAGTGCGGCAAGCAGGGCGCTGGCCAGTGGCACCCGTGCAACCCCGCAACGGTCGGCACTGAACGTGGTGGAGATTGCCACACTGTTCGACGATTTCGAGGCCATGTCGGCCAGTATCGAACGGCGCTCGGCCTATTTGCGGGACTTTGCCGCAGCGGTCAGCCACGAGTTCAAGACGCCGATTGCCGCCTTGCACGGAACCATCGAGATTCTCGATGACCACGGGCCAGTCATGGATGACACCCAGCGCCGCCAGTTCCTCGACAACATGCGTCAGGACACCGGCAGGCTCTCGCGGCTGGTCTCACGCCTGCTGGACCTGGCCCGGGCCGACATGCAAGCGGTTGATCGCGATGTGCGATGCGATGTGGCTGACGCCTGTCGTTCTGTCGCCACCCAGTGCAGCACGCGTGCGATGGCGGTTTCCTGCCAGCTCCCGGATGGTCCGGTGCTGGCCAGGATCGATCAAGGCGTGCTGGAGGCGGTGTTGGTCACGCTGGCTGACAATGCGGCGCAGGCCGGGGCGGACCGGTTCCAGCTGACCTTGACAGCGGACGCCGGACAGGTGCTGATCTTGGCCACCAACTCGGGTCCAGCCATCCCGGAGGCCGACCGGGAAAGGATCTTCGAGCCGTTCTTCACCAGTCGCAGGGCCGAAGGCGGCACAGGCATGGGGCTGGCTATCGCCCGGTCCTTGCTGGGCGGGTATCACGCGACCTTGACGCTCGAACAGCCAGACCGTCCGCCGGCAGGCCGCGTGGCCGACATGCCGGTGGCCTTCCTGCTGTCGCTTGCCGCAGTGCAGTCGGATTGAGGCCTTGCAGCACGGGCATCGGGCTGGCATGGCGGGCGGGTGCGTGGCCTGCAGGTTGCATCAACGAGCATGTTGAGCGCGGCTTTGATCCAGTCAGATCGAAAGCCGCGCTATCGCGTGAAGGTTCGGTCCCCATGGGCATCCTTTTTCTTCTCAGTGGGCTGGTGATCGCCGCATATGCGGGTTTCAGCGGTATCGCATGGTGGCTGGCAGCCCGCCTTCACGGGACCGACGGTGCAGCCATGGCGAGCCAGATGGAACAGGATGGCGTACCGGCCCATCACCTTGACATGCTTGTCAACTTCTCGACCGGCTGGCGCCTTCATGCCTGGGCGGCCAGTGTTGCGGGAATGTTGCTGGCCGTGATCGCACTTGTGCTTGGCCAGCCGTCGGCTGTTTACTGGTTTGGCGGCGCGCTGATCATCGACTGTCTGCTGTTCATGACCTGCCCTGATCGCAAGCGGTTGCTGGAACGGATTTCGCCGACCGAACAGGTGGTCGACGTCGCCCAGACTCTGGCGCTACTGGCTGCCTTCATGGTCCTGGCGTGGCGCGAGATCGTCAACCTTGCGTGAGGCAGCAAGCCGGTCTGCCTTGATCAGCTGTCGCGTCCGCCACCATTCCCAGGCAAGGAAGCCGCCGACAGAAGCAAAAATGACAAACACCTCCGACAGCTTGAACAAGTCTGCGCGCTCCATGACCGCCCACCTGCCCTACTGCGGACGGCTGACGTCCAGCTGGACCTGGCGCAATTTTGTGCGGGCATTGACCCAGTAGACATAGGCGGCCACCGCCAGCAAAAGCCCGCCCAGATCGACAATGGTGAACCACGTGCCACGCCCGACAGCGAGCCAGGCCACCACCAGCAGGCCGGCAAAGCTGAACGTGATCAATCCGGTTACTGCGGGCGCCACCAGCACCAACCCCGCCAGCGACGGATGCAGCGCGGGTCCGGTGTCGGCTTTTGCTCCACTCTTCTTGATCGCCTCGATCCGCGCTTCTTCAGCTTTGGCAACCTTCATGTGCCGGGAGCCGTCGCGCCACAGCCAGAGGGCCGCAAGCGACAGGATGACGGCCACAACATAGGACATCTTCAGGCTCCTTCAGCTTTGCAGGGGTGGGGCAGGCAGGCTGGCCAGCCTCTGGCGCCGGTCCATGTCGGCAAACAGATCCATCACCCAGCCCACCCGGTCATCGACGCGGGTCAGGGGGTCGCGCCGGAGCCGGGCGGTTGCCCGCAGTGCGCTGTCGGAAGGAACAGGCTCGACCAGCGCGGTCATGGCCTGCACCAGAAACCGGGTTTCGGGCAGGGACAGTGCGTTGCGGATCGCCAGATCGAACCGCGCTGCTGCGGGTCGGGCCAGCAGGGCGCGCACAGCCAGCGCGAGCTTTCGTCCACCCGGCACGATAGCGCGACGGTCGATTGAATTGAGACCTTCGCGCCGGACCTGTTCACCGATCTCGCCATAGATCAGCCGGGCTGCGGCAATGGCCACCTGACAGTCACCTGGCAGGCTGGCGATCCCTGCATCGCCGCGGGCGTAGAGCGCATCTGCGGCTTGCAGCAAGCGTTCGGTGGCAGTTGCGATCTGTGGGCACCAGTGTGGCTCGGCCAGCCAGGCATCGGGGTCCAGACCGGCTTCGACCAGCCATCGGGCAGGCAGATAGAGGCGGCCCATCCGCGCATCCTCACCGACGTCACGTGCAATATTGGTCAGTTGCATGGCCACGCCCAGATCGCAGGCGCGCGCGACCAGCGCCGGTTCGCGCACACCCATCAGGGCGGCCATCATGGCACCGACTGTGCCCGCCACACGCGCAGCATAAGCCCGCACGTCCGACAGGGTCTCATACCGGCGGCCTGCAACATCCCAGGCGAGTCCGTCGATCAGGGCATCGAACAGGGCTTTGGGAATGGCATGGGCGCGCACCGTATCAGCCAGCGCCCGATCCACCGGATGGTCTTTAGGGGTGCTTGCGTAAATCAATGCGATGCGGTGCGACAGGCTCTCGATCCTGGCGTGCAGGGATTGATCCCCGGTCAGCTGGGAATCAGGGACGCTGCCTTCGACCCCGTCGACTTCATCGTCAGACAGACGACAGAAGGCGTAAAGCGCATAGGCCCCGTCGCGCAGCCGGGCGGGTAGAAGCAGGCTGGCGGCATGGAAAGAGCGCGAACCATGCCGGATCAGGGCACGGCACACCTCATGGTCGGCACGGCTGGCAAATGGGGCGGCGAGCAGCTCAGACATGGGCGAACACCGCCGCATCCGGCACCACCTGATCGAGGATCCGCGCCGACGAGATCACGCCTGGCACACCGGCGCCCGGATGGGTGCCAGCCCCCACGAGATAGAGATTGTCCACCTCCTCACTCTTGTTGTGCGGCCGGAACCAGGCGCTCTGCAGCATCACAGGCTCGATGGAGAAGGCTGCACCTTTCACCGACTGGTACCGGTCCCGGTAATCGTTCGGTGTCATCACCTTGCTGGTCACGACATGGGCCTTCAGGTCGGGCAGGAGTGTGTCCGAAAGGTGTTGCTCGACCCGCTGGCGGAAGCTTTCCGCCATGCTGTCCCAATCGGTGTCGCCATCGAGATTGGGGACCGGCGCCAGCACGTAGAAGCTGTCGCAGCCCGCCGGCGCCATCGAGGGATCGGTGGCTGTCGGGCGGTAGAGATAGAGGCTGAAATCGTCGGCGAGCACCTTGTTGGTGAAAATGTCCTCGATCAGCCCCTTGTAGCGCGGTGACAGGATGATCGAATGGTGCGGGACCTCCTCATAGCGACGGTCGGTTCCAAAGTACCACATGAACACGCCCATGGAGTAGCGGGTACGCGCGATCTTCCGGTCCGTCCAGGTCTTGCGCGGATGGCGCGACAGGAGCTTGCCATACGTGGTCGGGGCATCAACGTTGGACACCACGACCGACGCACCCATGGTCTCGCCGGACTCGAGCTGGACACCTGTGGCAGCCCCATCCTCCACAAGAATTTGGCTCACTCCTGCATTCAGGCGTACCGATCCGCCCTGCCCTTCGATCAGCCCGACCAGGCCCTTCACCAGCGAGCCGGTGCCACCCATGGCGAAATGCACGCCCCACTTACCCTCGAGATAAGCGACCAGTGCATAGAGCGATGTCGACTGGAACGGATTGCCGCCAATGAACAGGGGATGGAAGCTGAAGGCAAAGCGCAAACGCTCATCCTTGAAGAATTTCGAAACGTACTGATAGACCGAGGTCTCCGCCCGGTGGCGGATGAAGCCGGGTAGCGCCTTCAGCATCGGCCACATGTTGGAGAAATGGATCTGGCCCAAGCCCTCGAAGGCAAACTGGTAGATCTTGCGGCTTTCCTCTTTGAAACGGTCGTAATGGCGGGCGTCACCGGGGCTGAGCCGGGCCAGTTCGGTGCGCATCGCTTCGTGGTTCTGCACGCAGGTGAAGGTCGAGCCATCGGCATAATTGATGGTGTAAAAGTCCTTCAATGGCACCATCGCCACATCTTCGGACAGGCTGCGGCCACAAAGCGCCCAGAGTTCTTCAAACAGGAAGGGCAGTGTAATGATCGTCGGGCCTGCATCGAATGTGTAGCCATCCTGGCGGAACACATTGGCGCGTCCGCCTGCCTGCTCAAGCCGCTCCAGTACCGTCACCCGATAGCCGCGCGCACCCAGCCGCACTGCAGCAGCCAGCCCGCCAAAACCCGAACCGATGACGATGGCATGAGGGCGCTCGTCAAACCCTGGATTGATCGGGGTGCTGGCAGGGGTCCGTTTCAGCATGCAGGGCGTCTTCCGGTCAGATGGGATCATCCGGTCGATCACACAGACCGACCATCGTCACCGCTGACCGTATCCCCGACAGCCGGACAGGCAATCTTTGCAATCGCTTCTGTCCATTAGCCGGTGGCGGCGTCTCGACCGACCGGAACAATCTGCACCCTGGTGCCGCCCAAGCTGGCGAACGCCGTCTCATGGCAGGTCAGGACCAGCACCTGCCGGTGGCGGGCGGCCAGCGTTAGCGCATTGAACATGGCCTGCAAGCGGGCATCGTCGGCAAAGCCCAAAGCGTCATCGAGGATCACCGGCCAGGCCCGACCGGAGGCATCGAGCACATCGGCCAGTGCGAACCGCGCCAGAAGCCCGATCTGCTCGCGCGTGCCGTGCGACAGCACCATCTGGCCCTCGCCACCGGTGAACTGTCCGGCGCCAGACCGGACCAGTTCGTCAGGCGCGAACCCCTGATCGAAGGTCAGTCTGGCTTCAGGAAAAACCAGCTCGAGGTAGGGCGTGATGGCAGCTGTCAGCGGCGCCGTGAGCCTCGCCTGCTCGCCATCAATGGCCGCCTGCAGCCGGTCGCGAAGCATGGTCAGCGCCGCAAGCCTGGCCTGTTCGCGGGCAAGTGCCCTCCTGTCGGCATCGAGGAACCCTTCCAGCTGCGTCACCTGCTCGTCCAGGCCATCAAGACCGGAGACACCCAGTGAGGTTTCCAGCTGGGTCACCCGTTCCTGACGCTGCCGCAGGTCGCGGGCATGGTTGGCAACCGCCTGACGCGTGCGCTCAGCCGTCAGTTCCAGCTCGATCAGACTTGCCGCTCCGGCATGACGGGCTTCATGCTCACTGATCGCGCGCATGGCGGCATCGACAGCCTCAAGCGCCTCTGCAGCGGCCATCTCGGCAGCGCCCAAACGCTCCCGAAGCCGGACTTCATCGCCAGAGGCGCGCAAGCTGTCCAGCAATCGGGCGCCTGCGGCAGCCTCCGCCGCGGCCAGACTCGATGCGATCCGGGCCGCTTGCAACCGTTCGACATGGGCCGCCCGCCGGGCTGCCGACGCCGCAATCTGCTGATCCTGTGCCTCCAATGCGCTCTGCAAGGCAGCCACATCCAGCAGCAGTGTGTCGCGCCAGTCTGCGCGGAACTGATCCAGTGTCCGTTCCAGCGCGGTCAGTGTGGCCTGTGCGCTGCTCAACCGCAGCACTGCGGTTTCTGCACCAAAGCGTGCAGTCCGCGCCGCGATCTCGTCGGTCAGCCGCTTGATTTCCCGAGCATGCTGGCGGCGATCGTCTGCCACCCGGCGCGCTTCCAGAACACTGGTCACACCGGCATCCGCAAGTGCCTGTCTCAAGCGGTTCTCCGCCAGCGACAGATCTCCCTCCAGCTCGCCAGGCGCGGTCGGCGGCTCCACTGTGATCGACAGCAGACCTGGCACCGTAACGACCAGCGACTGATCCAGCGACTGGTCGAGACCCGCATCGTCCAAAGGTGCGCCATTGACCAGAACCTGACCGGCTCCGTGTCGGGTCACGGTGATGCGGGCGCGTCCTGCCTGCGCGGCGGCGGCAGCTTGCAAATGCACCCGCTCGCAAGCGTCCAGATGGTCCAGCAGATCATCGCCGATATCTGGCAGGGCCGCGAGTGCGGCTTGTGTCCTGATCAGGGTTTCATCTTGTGCCGCATGCTCGTGCGCGGCCTGTTCCAGGCCCGGCAGCTGGGCTGCCAGTTCGTTGTGGCGGGCCCGGACGGTGGCGAATGCCAGTTCGTCTTGCAGTGCCTGCCGGGTTGCAACCTGCTCGCCATCTTGTGGCGGGGCCTCAGCAAGGATCACCTGCAGCTGTGCTTCGGCATCAGCCGATGCTTGCTGCAGGCCATCGAGGCGGGCTGCTGCATCGACCAGGGCGGCCAGACCGGATCGGGCCGTTTCGATATCATCCATCGCCCGTCTGCGTGCGGCTTGCGCACGCTGCACACTCGCATCCAGCGCCAACCGCTCGGCGCGGCGGCTCTGGGCGTCTTTCAAGGCACTTGCCGCCTCCTCTGCCGCCCGCTCCAGCCTTGCTGCCAGTCCGTCACGGGCAAACTGGTCCAGTGCGGCGCGCTGGCTGGCCAGTTCGGTCCGCCACACATCGGCCTCGTCGCGGCGCTGGCAAAGCCCGGCCAGCCTGGCTTCCAGCTCCCCAACCGAGTCGTTCAGCCGGGCCAGTTCGGATCCCTTCCGGCCGCCTTTGGCAATGGCACCGGTCTTGTCCAGCTCGGCAGCGACGCTGTCCAGCATGTTTCGTGCCTGACTGGTGTCGACCACAGAGCCGAGGGCCAGGTCTATAGCCGTATTGAATGTCGGCAGGGCAGCATCGGGAAGCTTGAGGAGGTCACCGCCACGGGCCTGGTCGAGCCACAACACGTCGAAGTGGCGCCGTTCGGCACGGTTCGCCCCGATCAGCTCCCAAACGCGCGTGTCCGCGGATGTCCCATCCTCGACTTGACGTCCATCCTGATACAACCGGCTGAACTGCCGCGACAGGAATTGCTTTTCCAACCGCCAGACCATGCCGTCGATTTCGAACTCCAGATCGACCAGCAGGGGCAGGTTCGCCCCCCGGGTTGGCAGCCTGCCCAGCAGCTTTCCGTCAGCCGTCTTGAAAGGGGCAAACAGCGCCAGCTTGAGCGCATCGAAAAGCGTGGACTTCCCAGTCTCGTTGGGTGCCGACAGCACGTTCAGACCGCGTTGAAGGCCTGCCAGCCTGTGCGGTGTGGCAAACCGGCCGGCTCCAGAAACGGTGAGCGAGTGCAACAGCATCAGAACACCCCCGAGCGGCGGCACAATTCGATCAGGGCATCACGCGCACACAGGTCCCCTGCCGCCGCATCGGTTGCGAGCCCTTCAGCCACCTGACCGATCAGGCCCTCGAACCTCAACCCCAAAAGCGCCGCATCATCCAGCGCCAATCCGATCCCGTCGCGGCGAACATCCAGATGACGGACACGCGCCCTGATCAGGTCCAACACCTTGTCCAACCCGGCCCAGTCCGATGGTGCCAGTGCGCCATCCAGCTTAAGCCTCACCACACTGGCACTGCCTGTCTGCCGGGCCACGGCAGCGGCAAGATCATCGACAGAGGCTGCCCCAGCCAGCGTGACATCCAGCTCCACCCAATCATGGGTGCCCGTGGCGATTGTGGAGACCAGAGGCAGCGCCCCCGCCGCTGAAATCGTGACATCCAGCGCCGTGCCGGTGCGGGCGTCGCGGAATGCGTCCGGTTCGGGTGTTCCAGGATAGGCGGCGCGCTGGCCAACCATCATCTTCCCGTGCCAGTCACCCAGCGCCAGCCAGTCGAGCCGTGCCGAACCGACCCGGGCCGGGTCGATCACATTGGGGCTTTCCTGTTTCTGACCGAAATCCCGGATCGAACCATGGGCCAGCCCGATCCGGATGGCGCCTTCGGGTGTGACGGCCCCGTCCATCCAGTCAGTTGTGTCGCGGGCCGTATGTTTGCCGGTGAGTGGTGCAGGCAGGAGCCAGGCACCGGCGGCCATCTCGACAGGTGCCGGCGTCAGGCAGGCC
>JALOSP010000415.1 GCA_025458365.1 Hyphomonadaceae bacterium | reverse complement strand
AGGATCATGTTTCTGCCATGGCATATAGCACCCACCTCAAAGGGACTGGCCCTGACGACCGGGATAGTATGCTGCCCCGATCGCATGACCGTGCCGGGCCGTCGTGGATTATCTGCCACTCCTGCGTCGAGCGGTCGATTCAGGTCTGGTCTAGCGCCTGAGGGCAGCCGTCAGATGAGCGTCGCTGGTCAATAGCTTGCCCTTGTCCTTGCGTTCGGAATAGCGGTCCACCAGTTGCGCGGCGTGCGGGCGGGTCAGGATGGTGAAACGCACCAGCTCCTCCATCACATCGACGATGCGGTCATAATAGGAGGATGGCCGCATCCGCCCAGCCTCGTCGAATTCCTTGTAGGCCATGGCGACACTGGACTGGTTGGGGATGGTGAACATGCGCATCCAGCGGCCTAGCAGCCTGAGCGAGTTGACCGCATTGAATGACTGGGAGCCGCCTGAGACCTGCATCACTGCCAGCGTGCGGCCCTGGGTTGGCCGCTTGCCCTTCAGCTCCAGCGGGAGATGGTCGATCTGGGTCTTCATGATGCCGGTGATCTGGCCGTGGCGTTCCGGGCTGCACCAGACCTGGCCTTCCGACCACAGGGCATGTTCGCGTAGCTCGGCCACGGCAGGATGGTCGTCACCGGCGACCTGATCGGGAAGGGGCAGGTCGGAGGGGTCAAAGATTCGCGTCTCGGCGCCGAACATCTGCAGCAGCCGCGCCGCCTCTTCGACAGCGAGCCGGGAGAAGGAGCGTTCGCGCAGCGAGCCATAGAGCAGCAGGATGCGTGGGGGCCGCTCCATCGGGCCAAGGCCCTCAGCCGGCCGGTGGATGATGAAACGCGGATCGAGCGCCGGCAGATGGTCCGGATCAGTCAGGGTGCGCAGGCGGCTCATCATTGGGCAGGCTCCGTGCCGGCAACGAGATAGTCCGGCTGTTCGTCAGCGGGTTTGGCAGCTAGCTCGGCGTCGGTGAGACGGGCATAGATTTCGATCAGCGTGCCATCGGGATCGGTCAGCCAGAGTTCGTGCAGGGGTGTGCCTTTCCACGTGGTTCGCGGCGGCTTTTCGACATGCGCACCAAAGGCCACGGCACGGTGGTAGGCATCGATCACCGCCGCCTTGTCGGCCACGCCGATGCCGAGGTGATAAAGCGTGTCGTGATTGAGCGTCTTGCCGTCGGACACGACGAGCACAAAGTTGAGATTGAGATCGGGCCGTATGAAGGTGGCGTAGCGGTGGGTCCATTCCTTGGGCCATATGTTCAGAAGCCAGGCATAGAAGCGCGTGCTGGCCGCAAGATCGGCCACCCGGATGCTGCCGTGAAACTCTGCGCCGGCCGGGCCGGGCGGCAGCGCGAGCAGGCCGCGCAAAACGGCGAGGCGTGCGGCGATCTGATCGCGCGCCGTGCGGAATCGCGCGCGCATCTCGTCGTCACCCAATGACGGATCGTTGGAGGCCGGATCAGCAATCGGCCAGATTTGGAGGTGTGACCGCTGATGTCGATGCCTTGTTCGGCCATCGCGGCGATGGCGTGCGGGTTCACACGCGAGGGGGCGGAGCCGGCGCTCATCACGACAGCGGCATCGCCCAGCGTGGCGCGCGCCAGGCCCTCGGCCATCTGGCTGCGGGCCGAATTGGCGACGCACAGGAACAGGATACGCATAGTCATCATGCCGTCTTTCGTTCGCTAGAGAATTGGCCGCGCCAGCGCAGTGCGAGTTGGACCAGCAGTATGAGCACCGGCACTTCCACGAGGGGGCCGATCACAGCGGCAAAGGCCACCGGAGAGGCCAGGCCGAAGGTTGCGATGGCGACCGCAATGGCGAGTTCGAAGTTGTTGCCGGCCGCGGTGAAGGCGATGGCCGTGGTGCGAGGATAGTCTTTCGCCACCAGTCGGCCCAGAAAGAAGCTGACGCTGAACTGGATCAGGAAATACAGCGTCAGCGGGATGGCGATCCGCAGCGCGTCCATCGGCAGGGTGACGAGATCCGCCCCTTTCAACGTAAACATGGCGACGATCGTGAACAGCAAGGCGTAGAGCGCAAGCGGCCCGATGCGCGGCAGAAACACATGTTCATACCATTCCACGCCTTGGCGGGCGGTCAGCTGGCGCCGGGTCAGCCAGCCCCCGAGGAAGGGAATGCCAAGATAAACCAGCACAGCTTGGGCAACTTCCAAGAGGCTGACGTCGATCACGCTGCCTTCGAGGCCGAACAGCAGTGGCAGGATGGTCAGGAAGAACCATGCATAGACGCTGAAGAACAGGATCTGGAAGATCGAGTTGAAGGCCACCAGCCCGGCGACATACTGGTTGTCACCCCTGGCCAACTGGTTCCAGATCAGCACCATGGCGATGCAACGGGCAAGGCCGATGAGGATCAGCCCGGTCATGTATTCCGGATAGTCGCGCAGGAAGATGATCGCGAGGCCGAACATCAGGACCGGGCCGATCACCCAATTCTGGACCAGCGACAGGGCCAGCAACCGCTTGTCATCGAAGACGCGCGGCAGTTCGTTGTAACGCACCCGTGCCAGCGGCGGGTACATCATGGCAATCAGGCCGATGGCGATGGGAATGTTGGTAGAGCCAACCGTCAGGCTGTCCAGCCCGGCCGGCGCGCCCGGCACAAGCGTGCCGATCAGGACACCGCCCGCCATGGCGGCGAAGATCCAGACGGTCAGATAACGGTCAAGGAACGACAGACGCTCCGGCGCTTGGGTTGTCATGACTGGCAGGCCTTCAGCAGCAGAGCGAGAGTTCAGCGACCAATGGTCGGGTGAGATCGGCGCTCGCCCCGCAGCAATCCTTGACCAGGAATAGCATCAGGGCGCGCAGGCGATCGAGATCAGCGTGATAGATGACGCTGCGACCCTCGCGCTCGGCTTTCACCAGCCCGGCACGTTGCAGAATGCCAAGGTGGGTCGACATGGTGTTCTGAGGCACATCGAGCAGCCGCGCGACGTCACCGGCCGGCAGGCCCTTGGGTGTGTGGCGGACCAGAAGTTTGAAGGCATCGAGACGCGAGGCCTGCGACAGGGAACTCAGGGCATCGAGGGCGGCTAAATTATCCATATATCCAGATAAACAGATTCATTGCCGGCTTCAAGGACCGGGATTCCGTCGAACCGTCGTGGGGATCTAACTGCCCGGGAGAGCGGTCATGGGATCAATCGATGATCGTCTGCCAAGAACAGCGCGATGCTGAGAGAAAAAGTTTTCCCGTACGGGAAATTTCCATTCTCAATCCCCGAGAATCCGCAATAATTTCCCGAACGGGAAAAACGATGGCCGCGCTCCGCCAACTGCTGACCACCGTTTGGCGCCCGGCGCATGAGCATGGCGTCCGCTCCTTGCGGCTGTTTTTCGGCCAACTCGGCCAGAAGCACGAACACCATCCCGGCGAACTTCAAGTGATCCCAGCAGAAGCCGGTGGTGGGCTCCGCCTGTAGAGGGTATTGGGACCTTGGCCTCTGACAGGTTCCAGTGGCCGAAGGAGAAGGGTGACGGTACTTTTCGCTGCTTTGAGGGTGTAGTTTTGCTAGCGAAATCGGCTTCAGAATCGGAAAAGATATCGATAGAGGCTGGAAACCCGAAAAAAATTTCATGCCGATTTTGTCAATGATTTCAACAGGGTGAGTAAATGACGGGTCTCGGGCCGGCCCAAGCCGCCGAAAAACCGAAATAAGCAAAAG
>JALOSP010000033.1 GCA_025458365.1 Hyphomonadaceae bacterium | reverse complement strand
CGATGCCAACCGGATCATTGAAGCCAAACCGGTCACCGCATGGGCCCATGGCGGCATGGTGGCCGCCGCCAATCCGCTGGCTGTTCAGGCCGGGGTGGAGATCCTTGCCGCAGGTGGTTCGGCGGTGGATGCCGCGATTGCCGTGCAGGCCGTGCTTGGCCTGACCGAACCGCAGAGCAGCGGGCTGGGTGGCGGGGCTTTCATGCTGCACTATGACGCCGCCACCGGCGACGTGCAGGCCTATGACGGGCGCGAGATCGCCCCGGCCGGCGCCACGCCCACCATGTTTCTGGGTGACAATGGCCAGCCCTTGAATTTCTGGGTGGCGGTCAAATCCGGTCGCTCGGTGGGTGTGCCCGGCGCGGTCGCGATGCTGAAGAAAGCCTGGGACGACCATGGCGAGCTGCCCTGGGCGGTGCCGTGGATGCCTGCAGGCAAGATCGCCAACGAGGGCTTTGCGATCAGCCCCCGGTTTGGCGAGATGATCGCCGGTTTGTCGCGCTTTACAGAGCCAGGTCCGGACCTGAAGGCCTACCTGTTCGATGCCGAAGGCCGCCCGCTGCCCGTCGGGCACATTCTGCGCAATCCAGCCTATGCCGCCACCGTGCGTGAAATCGCCGAGCGCGGCCCGGACGGGTTCTACAAGGGGTGGGTGGCTGAAGAGATGGTGGCCTCCACCGCCCGTGGCACCATGCCGGGCAGCCTGTCGCTGACCGATCTGGCCGCTTACCGCCCCGTCGTGCGCGAACCCGTATGCAGCACTTACCGCACCCGCCTGCTGTGTGGCATGGGGCCTCCCTCCTCAGGCGGGATTGCGGTCCTGTCCACGCTGGGCATTCTGGAAAACTTTGACATGGCGAGCCCCGGCCCCGACATGGTGCAAGGCTACCATCGCCTGATCGAGGCCCAGCGCCTCGCCTATGCCGACCGCGATACCTATGTGGCCGATGACGGCTTCGTCAGCGTCCCTGTCGCTGGCTTGCTCGACAGGACCTACCTTCGCTCGCGGGCTGCCCTGATCAATGACGCCATGGCCGCCGAGCGGGTGTTGCCCGGTGATCCCCCCGGCGCGGTACGGCGCGGGCGCGATGCCACGGGCAATGTGTTTGGCACCAGCCATTTCGTGGTGGTCGATGCAAAAGGCAACGTGGTGTCGATGACCACTACGGTGGAGGCCCCGTTCGGGTCGCAACGCATGGCGGGTGGCTTCTTCCTCAACAACCAGCTCACCGATTTTTCCTTCCGGGTGGTCGATGATGCGGGCCAGCCGATTGCCAATGCGCCCGCCCCCGGCAAGAAGCCACGCTCGTCCATGTCACCGACCATCGTGTTTGATGCCAACCGCCAGTTCGAACTGGCCGTGGGATCGCCTGGTGGCAATTCCATTATCGGCTATGTGACCAAGACGCTGGTCGCCATGTTGGACTGGGGGATGGTGCCTGATGAGGCCATCGGCCTGCCCAACGTCGTGGCGCGCACCGTGCCCGTCCAGCTGGAGCGCGGGCGAGCAAGTCCTGGCCTGATCGCGGGTCTCGAAGCCCGCGGCCACCGGCTGGGGGATGGCTCGCGGGCCGAAGGGTCGGGTCTGCATGCGGTGCGGCTGACCGCACAAGGGCTGGTCGGCGGTGCCGACGTGCGCCGCGAAGGGGTAGCGCGCAGGCCATAGCCACCCAAATCAGCCATTCTGTCGGGACCAGAATCACTTTCAGACGCGTGGGTCAACACCTGCACGAAAGCCTATCCATGCCTGACGCCAACACGCCGATCCTGCACCATTACCCGAGTTCACCGTTTTCGGAAAAAGTGCGGCTGGCCTTTGGCATCAAAGGGGTTCACTGGGCCTCGGTCCACATCCCCATGATGGCGCCCAAGCCCGACCTGATCCCGTTGACTGGTGGCTATCGGCTGACCCCGGTGTTGCAGATCGGGTCGGACATCTATTGCGACACCCAATTGATCCTGCGCGAACTGGATCGTCGGTATCCCCAGGTTCCGCTGATCACGCCTGCGCTGGCAGGCTTTGCGCCAATGATCTCGATGTGGTCGGACCGTGCCTTCTTCCAGACCAGCATCCCGGTGATTTTCGGCTCGACAGGCTACAATCTGCCCGCCGAATTCGCCGCTGACCGTGAACAGCTCTCGGGCCGCCCGTTCGATCAGGAGGCGATGGCCCGGGCCGCACCACGGATGCGTGACCAGTGGCGCGCGCACGCCAGCTGGGTCGAGGCGCAACTGGCCGGGACAGGTTCAGACTGGCTGTCAGGCGGGTCGCCCGGCCTGATCGACCTGCACGCCCACATGAACTTCTGGTTTGCCAAGAATGCCCACCGCCCGGCCTATGATGCCCTGATCGCTGCCACGCCACTGACAGAGGCCTGGGTCGAGCGGGTCGAGGCCATCGGCCACGCGACCTTTGACCGGCTGGATGCCGCAGCCGCCCTGCAACTGGCGCAGGAAACGCCGCCTATACCCCGTACCGGTGGTGTCGACCCGCGCGAGGCCCAGGGCCTGCGCGCCGGAGATTTGATCAGCATCAATGCCGATGACTATGGTCGCGACCCGATCAGCGGCACGCTGGTCTATTCCGACGTGAATGAAATCGCGATCCAGCGCGGCGACCCGGCCGTGGGTGAAGTCATCGTGCACTTCCCGCGCGTAGGGTATACGGCCAGGCGGACATAGTTCTATCACCGCACCGGCCAGTCCGCGAGCTGCCAGGCCGAATCCCAGAACAGCCACTCATGCTGGGCGCAGCGCAGGAAAGCGGCTTCCATCCGCATCCGCTCATCGGCCCCCGCCCGGTCGGCAGCGGTGTTCACGATGGCTTTCATGCGGTTGGTGGCGTCGGCAAAACTCTGGTCGGCATAGGTGTCGATCCAGGCCTGATAGGGATTGTTCTGAACCGGCCGCGCCGCAATCGCGGTGCCCACGTCCAGATAGAGCCAGAAGCACGGCAGCACCGCGGCTGCCAGCACGCCAAAGCTGTCGGTGACGGCAGTCGCCAGCATGAAATTGACATAGGCTTCGCATGCCGGGGTGGCTTCGGCGGTTTCAGCCGCGCGCGGGTCGATGCCGAACCGGGTAAGAAATCCGGCATGAAGGGCCCGTTCGACGATGATTGCCACTTCGGCGGCCTTGGCGAATTCGAGGATTTCATCAGCACCTGGTGCCTTGGCCGCGCCCAGCGCCAGCACCCGGCCATAGCCCTGCAGATACAAGCTGTCCTGCACCATGTAATGGGCGAACTTCGCAGAATCGAGCGTTCCATCCGCCAGAGCGCGGTTGAAGGGATGGGCGTGAACGGCGGCACGCAACGATGCCGCCTTGGTCCAGATCGTGTCACAGAAGGTCATGGGCGCGGTATAGCCGCGCTGGGATGGCGCACCAGCCTTCACAACAGCGACACTGATCAATCAGCCTGCATCAAGCCGCGTGCGACACCGGTTTCACCTCGGTATCCAGACTGTTGTCAAATTCCTGCAGCAAATCGAGATATTCGGCCGCGTCCATTTCCAGCCTGGACCCTTTCGGGAACCTGTAGGTCCAGAACGAGGCGATGTGGCTGATCACACCCATCAGCAGACCGAGTTCGAGGAACAGCCGTGGCGCATCCAGCAGGAACTTGCGGAACGCGGCAGCCTTGGAATTCTCCACAAGGTCGTGAAAGGCCTGATCGTACAGTCCCATGATCCGGTTGCAGTCCGCCGTCGCTATCCGCACGGCGGTGCGGATATTGCGTTGGAGCTGGGCGATTTCCTCCTTCATCTCGGAGGGCTGCTTGCCGATCAGGCGAACCTGGTCGAGCTGGCTGGACACTGCAAACAGCGAAGCGCGGGCCTCGTCGAGTTGCCACTTGTAGTACAGAAAACCTTTCCAGCTGAAGATCCCGTCCTTGAAGGCCTGACCTTCCAGCCCGAGCGTGAGGCGCAAGGGGTCGAGCCGGTCGTCGGCATTGTTGGACAGGAGGGCATCCACCAGCTTGTCGATATGCTCCTTGGGCACTTCACTGCCCGAGCCCCCAAAGGCCTTGTTGATCAGACCCGACACCTGATCGGCAGCGTAGGCGTGCATCCGCTCGATATCAGCGGGCGTGATCTCGAAATAGCAGTCGGCAGGGTCAAACCCGTGGCGACGCATTTCCTCGCGCAGCAGGAACGGATCGAGCGATGGCAGTTTCTGCATCAGGTTGAGCAGGTCGAGGTCCCGGCGGGTCTGAGGTGTTTCAGGTCCGAGAATCTCGGCCAGAGCCTGCTTGTAGCCATTCTGACCGACAAAGATTGCCTGACCGCCGACGCGCAACTCATTCTTCGCGAATGGAAAAATGATCTTGGTGGCCACCCGTTGTTTGCGCGGCATCATGTAAAGCTCGTCGCGCCGCAGCCTGTGCTTGATGAACATGGCGCGGTTGAGCAGCCGGTCGTTGAAGAACGGTCGGGTCAGATAGTCGGGATCGTCAAGCGCAAGCTCGTTGACCCGGTGCAGATTCAACACCCGGGTTGTGGAGCCACGCTTGCTGAGCATTTCAAGGCTGCGCACACCGCGCATGGCAGTCTCCCGGTCAATCCGGGATTACTGGCACAGGACTGACAACAACTGGTTTACGGGGCGACATGATCGAGCGCGCCGACTTGGGCTCACGCAGTCAAAACCCCTCGACAGGCAACGGGTGGCAGCGCAAGAAAGCGCCAAGAATTCGCAAACAGACAGGTTGTGGGCATGTTCCAGACTTTTGATACCCGCGGTGGCCCGGCACAGGGCCGCAAGGCGCTGCCCCTGATCCGCGAGGCGCTTCTGGCACAGGGTCTCGACGGTCTTTTCGTGCCACACGAGGATGAATGGCAGAACGAGTATCTGCCCGAATGCGCCGAACGGCTGGCATGGGCCACTGGCTTCACCGGCTCTGCCGGAGCAGCCTTCATCATGGCTGACAGCGCCCACCTTTTTGCCGATGGTCGCTATACACTGCAGGCCCGCACCCAGACCGACCCCGACCTGTTCACCCATCACAATTTCGTGGCCGGAGCGTTGTCCGGATTTCTGGCCAGTGAGGTGCCAGCTGGATCCCGGATCGGATACGACTCGCGTCTCGTCTCCCCTGATGTCCTTGCCCGATTGAAAGCCGCAGCCGCCCCGCGCCAGATCCAGCTTGTCGCACTGGCGGCCAACCCGATCGATCAGGTGTGGGCTGACAGACCACCTGCGCCACGCGCCAGGATTGTGGCCCATGCCCATGAGTTTGCTGGCGAATCGAGCAGCTCCAAGCGCTCAAGCCTTGCCGAGCAGATGCGTGCTACCGGGCTGGACGTGGCGGTCCTGACCTCGCCTGCATCACTCGCCTGGTTGTTCAACATCCGGGGCGGCGATGTGACCCGCACACCCCTGCCCTTGGGCCAGGCCCTGCTGCGGGCAGACGGAACCGCAATGCTGTTTGTCGATCCGGCCAAGGTCACCCCGGAACTGCTGGGCCATCTGGGCAATGATGTTACAGTGGCAGGAGAGCCTGCCTTCCTGCAGGCTTTGGGCGGTCTGACCGATCAAGCAGTGACTGCTGATCCTGCCCTGTCATCGGCTGGCGTGTTCGAAGCCCTGGAAGCCGCCGGTGCCCAGGTTCATCGCGGGATGGACATCACCACACTGCCGCGCGCCCGCAAGAACCCGACTGAAATCGCTGGCACCCAGAGGGCCCATGTGCGCGACGGCGCTGCACTTGCCCGCTTCCTGCACTGGTTTGATGTCGAAGCGCCCAAGGGCGTATTGACCGAGATTGACGTCTGCGTGGCGCTTGAGGGCTTCCGGCGCGACACGGGTGCCTTGCGAGACCTGTCATTCGATTCGATTTCCGGGGCCGGAGCCAATGGAGCGATTGTCCACTACCGTGTCACCGAGGACACGAACGCTCGCGTCGAGCCCGGCAACCTCTTCCTGATCGATTCGGGCGCCCAATACCTGGACGGCACTACAGACGTGACCCGCACCATGGTTGTCGGCACACCGACCGACGAGATGCGCGACCGGTTCACGCGGGTTTTGAAGGGACATATCAGCCTTTCGATGGTGCGGTTTCCACCGGGCACGACCGGACCGGCACTCGATGCACTGGCGCGGATGGCGCTGTGGCAGGCTGGACTGGATTACGATCATGGCACCGGTCATGGCGTCGGCTCGTATCTGGGAGTTCATGAAGGCCCGCAACGGATCGCCAAGGTCCAGAACGATATCGCGCTGGAAACCGGCATGATCGTGTCCAACGAGCCCGGCTATTACAAGACGGGCGCTTACGGCATCCGGATCGAGAACCTGCAATATGTCACCGCGCCGACCCCCATCGAAGGCGGCGAGCGGGACATGCATGGCTTTGCCACCCTGACCCTGGCGCCTATCGACCGGCGCTTGATCGTGAAAGACCTGCTGTCGGCGGCCGAACTCGACTGGCTCAATACCTATCATGCGCGGGTTCTGGCCGAGATCGGCCCTCGGATCGATGGCCCGGCCCACGCCTGGCTGGTGGCAGCCACTGCACTGATTTGAAGTGTCAGGCCGTCACGTCTGAAACGGCCAGCCTCAGCAGCCGCTGCTGGCGCCGGGCTTCGAGGACTGGCGCCAGCATGGTCTTGAAGTAGGCATCGCACCCAAAACAGGGATTGGCCAGCGCCCGGCCTTTCCCGTCAGTCTGAACGGACTGCGCCTTGAAATCCTCTCGGCTCCAGCCCCTGGCCATGCCCATGGCTTCAGGATCACCCGCATTGATTGCCTGCAAGGCAGGTTCGGCCGCCAGATCGTCGAGGATCGCAGTCAAGGGTTCCTCGGTCACCCATCCCAGAGGTGCGGCGGTTTTGATACAGCAAGGATAGAGTGCCCCGTCCGGCCCGATGGCCACTTCGCTGCCTTCCTGCCGGTAGTTCAGGAAGTTCTGCCCGCCGCTCCACCGGGCACACAGATTGGTTTCATAGGTCACATTGGACAGACCATTGACCAACGCCCTGCCCCGTGGCCACAATTCACCGATCCACAGTTCCGGCTGGGCACCGAAGAACAGGAAATGCGGGCGCAGATCATCGCGACTGACGCGGGTCGCCACGCCTTCCAGCGCCCCTCGCAGGCCCGGGTCCATCGCAGTCCCCAGCGACATTTCGATCACGCCGGCTTCGGCCATCATGGCTCGGATCGATTGCATGAAGTTAAAGCGCTTTTCGCCCTGGATCCCGACGTGATAATCGTCAATCGAGGCAATCGCGATCCGGTTGACACCGCGTGCAAGCAGGTCAGCCAGGATTGCTGGTGTCAACACATCACCTGTGGTCTGAATGCCGATCAAAGGGCGCTGCGCAGGTGCCCAACGGTCTGCCAAAGCCTGTAAGGCGGGATAGAACAATCGTTCGCGCACCGGATCGATCAGAAGTTCGCCGCCTGCCAGGATCAATTGCCCACGCAACCGGTCCGATCTTGCCGGATCCTTGCGCCGGACCGAAAAATCATCCGGCAAATTGGCAATGATCCGGTCGAAGGCATTGACGCCTTCTTGCACCACCACATCCAGCGCAGCCCCGGTGTAGGGGCGAAAACGCTCATCATAACAATGCACACAGCGTCGGTGACAGGCAAATGTCATGACCCAATAGATGCTGTCCATGGCCTGATGTCTCGCGCGCAAGTTTCGGTCCTGACACTGAGACCTTGAGACGCACATCGCAAGCACGCGCGACACGCCACAGCAGAAAGGCCCGGACACGTGGTCCGGGCCTTCAAGTTCCAGCGTTGGACCAGCGATTAGCGGAACAGCGACAGCGCGGTTTGCGCTGACTGGTTGGCGATTGACAGAGCCTGCACGCCAAGCTGTTGCTTGACCTGCAAGGACTGCAAGCGGGCGCTTTCCTTCGACAGGTCAGCGTCGGTCATCCCGCCGATGCCCGAGTTCAAGGCATCCTGAAGCTTGCCTACAAAAGTCTTGTGGACTTCCAGGCGCTTGGCACCGGCACCCCATGTGGCAAGCTGCGTGCCGAGGTTGGTGATCGAGGCATTCACCAGACCCAGTGCCGTGGTGGCGTTGGCCGCGGTGTCGGCCACGCTGGCAGCGGTCACGGTCACGATGGTCCCGCCAAGCCCGATGTTGGCGCCGTTCACTGTGATGTTGTTGCCAGCAGTACCTGCCGCATCACCCAGCGAGACAGCGTTGTTGATCGCAGCCGCACCATTGGTCATGTTCACGCCGTCAAATGTGGCATTGTTGATGATGCTGGTGACCTGATCGCGCATCTGGATGAAATCGGCGTTCAAAGCTGACTGGGCCGAGGCTGACAGACCGGCTTGCGAGGCGGCAAGCGCCTTGCCCTTCATTTCGTTGAGCAGTTCCATGATCGATTCGCCGGCTGCAATCGCAGTGTCGACCAGGGCAGAGGCCCGCTCGTTGGATTCGCCGACCCGGTCATAGGCCGACACGTCCGAACGCATCTTGTTGGCAATGGCCCAGATGGCGCCATTGTCCTTGGCGGAGGCGACCTTCAGGCCGGTCGCCACACGGTTTTGAGTTGTGGCAAGGTCACGGTTGGTGGCGTTCAGGGTTTGCAGTGCAACCATGGCGCCTTGATTGGTGTTTACGCTGACCATCGTTCTGATCCTTTTTCATTCCCGTGGCACGACGTTCTCGTCGCGCAGGCCGCTTCGAGCCCGTCGGGTGACCAGCAAGT
>JALOSP010000414.1 GCA_025458365.1 Hyphomonadaceae bacterium | reverse complement strand
ATGACCGGAGAGGCAACCGCCATGAACTTAGCGTCGCCGACATGGGCTACAGCTATCGCCATGCCGACGTACCCGAGGACTACATTTTCGTGTCAGCCACATTCGAAGGCGCCCCCGACGATCCCGCCGCCATCACCGAAAGGATGGAAGCCATCACCGCCCGGCGCGAAGCCAGCCAGCCGATCCGCGACAAGACCGGCGGCAGCACCTTCAAGAACCCCGATCAGGTCCAGTCAGGAGGCCGCAAGAGCTGGCAGGTGATCGACGCGGCAGGCCTGCGCGGTTTTTCTATCGGCGGCGCCCAGATGAGCGAGAAGCACTGCAACTTCATGATCAACACCGGTGTCGCAACAGCCGCCGATCTGGAGGCGCTGGGCGATCATGTCATTGCGACGGTCAAGGCCACGCAAGGTGTGGATTTGCACTGGGAAATCAAGCGGATCGGCGTGGCGGGTTAGACCATAGGCTCAGAACCGATAGCTCACCCCCGCCTGCACCAGCCGTGGGGTATTCGGCAGGATGCCGCGCACGCGGTCCACGATGAAAGTGTCGTCGGCCAGGTTCTTCACCGTGGCATAGAATACCCAGGGGCTGTCGGCTGGTGTGACGTTGACGGCCAGGTTGAGCGTGGTTTGGGCTTCGATCAAGCCGCGCTGCCCGTTGGCGGTGGCGGCCACAGTATTCAGGTCATCGCCAAATTGTTCGCCAATATGGGCCACTTCCAGCTCCGTGCGGACCAGATCGCGCCATGTGTAGCTGAGCGCGGCAGTCAGCGTCAGTTCAGGGGCATAGGGCAGCCGGTTGCCAGTCACCGGCGTGGTGGAAAAGCCCGATACGGTGGAGAACCGGTTGCCGACATATTCAGCCTCCGGCATCCAGGTCAGGGCAAACCGGTAGCCCACATCATCACCTCCGGTGATCACACCTGCATCTTTCAGTGACCCGCGGGCCAGCAGTTCCAGCCCCAGATGGCGGGTCTGCCCGGCGCTGGTCAGCGTGGAACCTACGCCACCAGCCACCGATTGCGGCACGATCTGGTTGTCGAAGTCGAGCACGAAGGCGGTCGCCTCCAACTCCAGTCCGGCAGTCGGGCTTGAGCGGATGCCCAGCTCCCAGTTCAGGCTTTCCTCTGGCGCCAGTTCGATGAACCCGCCCGAATTGTTGAGCACATCCTCGACCTGCGGGGGCGAGAAGCCTTGATGCACGCCGCCATAGATCTGGATCGTCTGCGACAGTTTCCAGGTCGCACCGATCCCGGCCACCGTGGCGTCCAGGCTGGTTGTGCCACGGGCATTGGTCAGGAGATTGGCCCGCTCATAATCGATCATCTCGTGCCGGATGCCGGGGGTGACGGACAGCGCGCCCCAGTCGAAACGTGCGGTGACGAAACCGGCCCAGGCATTCACATAACGCCGGTTGTTTTCCACGGTGCCGCGTCCGGGCCGGATGCCGGGTGTGCGGGCAGCCGGCGTGTCGCCATTGACCTGCTGGCGCGCCTGACGCTCATCCTGATAGCGCAGGCCGGTGTCGAGGCTGATGTTGGCGCCCAAGGCCTCGCCGGTCCAGCTGGCACGGGTCTCGATGCCGTGGGTATGGTATTCGCGCAGTCGGCCTTCGTTGCCGCAGGTCGTATTGATATTGACCATCCCGCCACACGCTCCATCCGCAGGGCGCTGGCCGGAATTGGACGACTGACGCCACCAATCGCGATCAAACCACAGCGGAGCGACGCGGTGGCCCGCTTGGTGATAAAGCTGTCGTTTTCAAAGGCATTGCCACGCGGATTGGCGGCATACTCAGCCTCTGTGAGGCCGGAATAGCTGACCTGGCTGTCTTCTTCATAAAGGCCCGTGCGGGCGATGATCAGATGGTTTGCCCCGATCTCGCGTTCGACCTTGGCATAGAGGTCATGGAAGGCAAATCCGTGGTTGTCGCGAATGCCGTCGAATTGGGTTGCATTGCCATGGGCAAGGACGCGAAAGCCTGCCACAGGCCCGCCAAGGCTGAGATCAACTTCGCCATAGCCGCGTGAGCCTGCCGCCACTGTGGCACGGCCGCTGAACGTATCCGGTGCGGGCGGCGTGATGAAATTGAACACCGCTCCAACCGTGTGCGGGCCGAAACGGACCTGGCCTGCGCCTTTGAGCACTTCGATCCGGGCAAACCGGCGTACAGGCGGGTGGGAGTAGCTGGCATTGTCGCCATAAAGGCCATAGGACAGCGGCAAGCCATCTTCCAGCAGGATCACCTCGCGCGACCGGGTCGGTGACAGACCGCGCACCCCGATATTGGGACGCAGGCCCAGCCCCTCCTCATCGCGGACATTGACGCCCGGCACCTGGCGCAGCGCCTCGTTGACGGTGAAGATCCGCGCGTTGGTCAGGTCTTCTTCGGTGATCACATAGGAGGAACCGGGTCGCGCTGCCCGCTGGACCCGGTCGCCGACCACAACGATCGGGTCGGCACGGGTAGCCGCGATAACCTCAGTCGCGCCTTCCGCAGCAACCGCCGTTTGGGCTTGAACCGCCCCGGCTGGCAGTGCGCAGACCAGGCCCCATCCGATAGCGATGAGGCTTGCATGACGCCGATGGCGGGTCGATGGGAGGCGGTTCATAGGATGGCCCTGCTTGTTTCTGCGAATTCCTCTTAACTGCAGAAAGCAGGGCGGCAAGCTCTTTTTGCAATTCATTCTCAGTACTGAACGGTTTTGAGCACCTCTTGCGACAACCGGTCACGGCGAGGGCTCCGGCCAAGGGACCGCGTGCTTGCAGCACACAGGTGCGCGCTGGAAGCACGCGCTCCGATCAGGGCAAGCCGGCTGCGGGCGAGGCCGATCAGATCGATGAAGGATGAAGCGTCAGAAGGCATGGCGTCATTGGGCCAAGGCTTGGCGGGGGTGAGACAGGAAAAGTACTGTCGTCCCGGAACCTGAAGGGAATCCGGGACCCCGGGAAGCTCAGCGCACAATTCCAGAGGTCCCGGCTCTGCGCTGCGGTTGGCAGGGATGACAGCGTTCAGGTCTTGTCCGCCAGCACCCGCTCCAGTTTGCGCAAAGCCAGCCTGCGCCCGTCGAACTCTGCCGCATGGGCCGGGGTGGTGACCGCGACTTCGGTGCCGGTTGCCACGTCGATGGCGCGCACCTGGGCGTAGGTGCCCACAATCCGGGTCTCATAGATCACATCGCGGCCTGACGACCCTGCGGGCATCAGGCGCGCAGGCCTGCGTCCACGGCCTGATCGATCCCCAGTGCGCGCAGTGCGATCGCGGTAATGGCGGCGGCATCCAGACCGGCTTGCTGGTATTGCAGTTCAGGCTTGTCATGGTCCTGGAAAATGTCCGGCAGGTTGAGCGTACGCACCTTGATGCCGGTGTCGAGCAGACCGGTAGCGGCCATGTGCTGCAAGACGAAAGCTCCAAACCCGCCCATGGCGCCTTCTTCCACCGTCAACAGCACCTCGTGATGGCGGACGAGTTGGGCGATCAGATCATGATCCAGCGGCTTGGCAAAGCGGGCATCGGCAACAGTGGCGGGCAAGCCCATGGCGGCCAGCTGGTCAGCGGCGATGCAGGCCTCGGCCAGACGTGTGCCAAAAGACAGGATGGCGACTTTTGAGCCTTCGCGGATCATCCGGCCCTTGCCAATCTCCAGCGGGACAAGCTCTGCAGGGATTTCGACGCCCACGCCTTCTCCGCGCGGATAGCGGAAGGCGCTGGGCCGGTCGTCAATTGCGGCGGCGGTGGCAGTCATCATGGCAAGCTCGGCCTCGTCAGCCGCCGCCATCAGCACCATGCCGGGCAAAGCCCCCATGAAGCCGATATCGAAACTGCCCGCATGGGTCTGCCCGTCAGCGCCCACCAGCCCTGCACGGTCCATTGCAAACCGCACCGGCAGGCCCTGGATCGCCACATCATGGACCACCTGGTCATAGCCGCGCTGCAGGAAGGTGGAATAGATCGC
>JALOSP010000032.1 GCA_025458365.1 Hyphomonadaceae bacterium | reverse complement strand
CGGCATCAAAAGGGCACCGCGACCGCTGGCAGACAGGAATGCATCACCCAATGCCCGCGCCGCCCGGCGGGTGGGCAGGAGGATCATGGTATCGGCAAGCGCAAATGGATCGTCTGAAGCTGCACAGGTGGCCAGAACCGTTGCAGCCAGCCGGTCCAGAAAGCGGGCGCCTGCTGGGATCGTGAAGACCGAAGGATCGGGCCCGCCCAAAGCTGGAAAAACTGCTGCCACGATTGTGTCGCCCCGTTCTGCGCCCGATGGAGTCACCGGGACAGGTCTTGCTCCTATCCCCGTCCAGCGTCAGAATCGGACGACACGGCGCGCTGCAAGTCGTCTGTTGCAGCGTCCAACGCCTGATCGATGGCTTGCTCCCATGCGGCGGCGGTGGCCGCGGCTTGAGCGTCCCCAGGATACAGAACCGCGCGTGAGGAACTGACCACCCCGCCTTCCAGGCCGTTCGGGCCGGGCACAAAGCCCGCCACCGCATCGCTGGCCGCACCGCCCTGGGCGCCGTAGCCCGGCACCAGAAACAGGGTCGAGGGCAGGATGGTGCGCAGCCGTCTGGCCTCGTCGGGCCATGTCGCACCGGCCACCACCATCAGGGACGACCAGCCAAGATCGCCTGCCATCCGGTCCTGCAAGGGCGCCAGGGCTGCAGCGATCCGGGTCCAGAGTGGCGCACCATCCACCAGCAGGTCCTGGAAATCGCGTGCGCCCGGGTTGGAGGTCCGCACCAGCACGGCAACGCCACCATCGCTGGCAAGCGCCGCATCGGCAAACGGGGTGAGTGTTTCCAGCCCGAGATAGGGATTGACGGTCACGCAATCGGCTTCCAGTCCCGGCGCCGGGCCGAAAGCGGCCTTGGCGTAACCATCAGCCGTCGTACCGATGTCGCCGCGCTTGGCGTCCAGCAGAACCAGCAGCCCCCGTTTGCGGGCTTCCCGGCCAAGCCGACCGACGAGATCATAGCCCGCGCCACCCCAAGGCTCGAACAGGCCGATCTGCGGCTTGACCAAGGCAACCTTGCCGGCCACCCGGTCCAGCATGGCGAGACAGAACGCCTCCACCGCCTGCAAGGAGCCATGTGGCCCGAACCGCTCCGGGATCCGGTCTGGAAACGGGTCCAGCCCCACGCACAAGGGGTGGCCAAGGGTTCGGGTGGCGGTGATCAGGCGGTCGGCAAAGCTCGTCATGGCTTCCTGCTAACCGCGAACGCTGCCTGCTTCCAGCGTGATACTGACATGGCGTCGGGCTGGAGTCAGTTTGCCCCTGACGCGGCCACGTCACGCTGCTATATCTGCGTCAAACAGGCCGCCGTCAGAGCGGGCCTGATCTGTTTCAGGGAGCAGCACAATGATCGAACGCCGCCAGTTCTATATCGATGGCGCCTGGGTGGACCCGGTTGCGCCGCGTGACCATCTGATCATCAATCCGGCGACAGAAGAGGCGTGCGGCGTGGTCAGTCTGGGCGCGGAGGCTGATGTGAACCGCGCTGTTGCAGCCGCGCGGCGGGCCTTTGAAAGCTACAGCCAGACTCCGCTGGATGAACGGATTGCCCTGCTGGAAAAGATCATCGCGCTCTATGGTGCAAGGATGGGCGAGATCGCCGGGCTGATTTCCATGCAAATGGGGGCACCCAAGTGGCTGGCCGAAGCTGCACAGGCTCCGTCCGGGATCGGCCACTTCATGAGTACGCTGGAAGCGTTGAAGAACTTCGCCTTCGAGCGCCAGCAGAAGAAAACCCGTGTGGTGCATGAGGCGATTGGCGTCTGTGCCCTGATCACGCCGTGGAACTGGCCGATGAACCAGGTCGCCTGCAAGGTTGCCCCGGCACTCGCCACCGGGTGCACCATGGTGCTGAAGCCGTCCGAGATGACGCCACTGGATGCCATGGTGCTGGCTGATGTGCTGCACGATGCCGGTGTGCCTGCCGGGGTGTTCAATCTGGTCAATGGTGATGGGCCTGGTGTTGGCGCAGTGATGGCCGCCCATCCGGATGTGGACATGATCAGCTTCACCGGTTCGACCCGTGCAGGCGTCGAAGTGGCCCGTGGCGCTGCCCCGACGGTCAAGCGCGTGGCCCAGGAACTGGGCGGGAAGTCACCCAATATCGTGCTGGATGATGCCGATCTGCAGAAGGCGGTCAGTTCAGGGGTGATGCAAGTGATGGCCAATTCAGGCCAGTCCTGCAACGCGCCGACCCGGATGTTCGTGCCGCGTGCCCGGATGGAGGAGGCGATCGCGATTGCGCGGGCGGCCGCGGAGGCTGTGCCGGTGGTCAATCCGCCAGAGGGCGAACGCGGGTCCATCGGTCCGCTGGCCAATGCGCGCCAGTTCGAAAAGGTCCAGTCGATGATCGCCCAAGGGGTCGACGAAGGTGCCACCCTCGTGGCGGGCGGCACCGGGCGGCCCGACGGGTTCCAGCGTGGGTACTTTGTGCGCCCCACCGTATTTGCCAATGCCACCAATGACATGACCATTGCCCGGGAGGAGATTTTCGGGCCGGTTCTGACGATCATTGGCTATGATACCGAGGAAGAGGCCATCGCGATGGCCAATGACACGGTGTATGGTCTGTCGGCCTATGTTCAATCCGGCGACATTGACCGGGCGCGTCGGGTGGCCCGGCGGTTGCGGGCCGGGATGGTGCACCTGAATGGCGCGGGAACCGACAATTCAGCGCCTTTCGGCGGCTACAAGCAGTCTGGCAATGGCCGCGAGTGGGGGCATCACGGCCTGCTCGACTTTCTCGAGGTCAAGGCTGTCATGGGCTTTGGCGAGGTGGAAGCGGCCTGAACGCGCCAGTCCTGTCGAAGCGCAACCACCCCTCTGGCCCAAGCCGGAGGGGTTTTTGCATTTTTAATGCCACAAACCGCCACCGTGTGCTTGACCTCCGCGCCCGAAACACGGTTTCAAACCCTACGGCGCAAGGCTTTTCGCTGGATCAGCCGAGTGTGAATGGCCTGCATCGGTGCAGGACAACAACAAGGGGAACGCACCATGAGCAAGAAAGATCTCGTCGCGGCTGTCGCTGAAGCCGCCGACATTTCCAAGGACAAGGCCAACGCTGCTGTGGACGCCATTGCCGATCACATCACCAAGCAACTGAAAAAGGGCGAAGAAGTCTCCTTCCCGCCGCTCGGCAAGTTCAAGGTGACCAAGCGCGAGGCCCGCACCGGTCGCAACCCATCCACTGGTGCAACCGTGGATATCCCGGCATCGAACGTGCCGAAATTCGCTGTCGGCAAGGCCTTGAAAGATGCCGTGAACTGATCACGGTTCAGTTTGAGTGATTGAGAAAACGCCCTGCTTCGGCAGGGCGTTTTTATGTGTCCGGATCGCGTGGCGAGATCAGGCAAGACCGGTCGACACGCGCACTACACCCCGGTTGAGCCGAACCCGCCTGCTCCCCGGCTGGTCTCGTCAAGATCGTCCACTTCCATCCAGCCGGCCTGGACGACAGGTGCGATCACCATCTGGGCAATCCGGTCGCCGCGCTTGATGTCGAGTGCTTCCCAGCCATGGTTGATCAAAATGATGCCAACCTCTCCCCGGTAGTCCGCATCGATCGTGCCTGGACTGTTCAGGCAGGTGATCCCTTGCTTCAATGCAAGCCCGGACCTCGGCCTGATCTGGGCTTCGAAACCGGGCGGCAGCGCGATTGCAAGGCCTGTCGGGATCAGCGCCCGGCGTCCGGGCAGCAGCCGCACCGGCTGGCCCTCCGGCAGAGCCGCGCGCAAGTCCATGCCGGCTGATTGCGGGGTCTCGTAGGCTGGCAGCTCCAGGCCTTCAAAATGCGCGAGCCGCACCACCGAGACCAGCGGGCGCGGGTCAGGCCCCGAAAAAGCAATTGTCGGCTGGGTTCCTGCGGCAGGCTTGCCGCGGCCAGATGAAAAGCCGATGCCCGACTTCAACATGCTCACTGTCCTTCAAGTCTGGGGATGACGAGCCGTGAGATGTGCAGCGATTCGCGCGGCGAGTTCGCCTGCAATCACGGTCTTCGCCTGGCGGGGCAGCGTCTCGGTGCCCGAGGCGGTGACCAGCAGGATCGCATTGCTGTCGCCACCCATCACGTCGCCCGAGACGTCGTTGGCGACGATCCAGTCGCAGCCCTTGGCGGCCAGCTTGGCCTGCGCGTGAGCTTCCACATCATTGGTCTCGGCGGCAAAGCCGACCACGAGGCCGGGGCGGTGCATTCCCGGTGCGGACAGCGTGGCCAAGATATCGGGATTTTCGGCGAGTTTGAGTGGGGGCATTGACGCTGCACCCTTCAGTTTCAGCTTGCGCGTGTGGGTTTCGGCCGGGCGCCAGTCTGCAACGGCTGCCACTGCCACGAACACATCGGCAGGAAGCGCAGCCTGACAGGCGGCAAGCATCTGGCGGGCCGTCTCCACGTTGGTCCGCTCCACGCCCGGCGGGCAGGCGAGGCCTGTAGGTCCGCTCACCAGCGTGACGCGCGCGCCGAGTGAAGCCAGCGCTGCCGCCAATGCATAGCCTTGCTTGCCGGATGAGCGGTTGGACAGGAAACGCACAGGATCCAGCGGCTCGACCGTCGGGCCTGCAGTGATCAGCACATGGCGTCCTGCAAGTGCGCGTGATCCAGTCAGGCGGGTCGCAATGGCATCTGCAATCACGTCAGGTTCGGCCATCCGGCCGGGTCCGAACTCGCCGCAGGCCATTTCGCCTTCGTCCGGGCCGATGAATGTGACACCGTCTGCCATCAAGGTGGCCAGATTGCGCCGGGTTGCCGGATGATCCCACATCCGCACATTCATCGCCGGGGCCATCATGACAGGCTTGTCAGTGGCCAGAAGGGCAGTCGATGCCAGATCGTTGGCAAAACCGCTTGCCGCCTTTGCCATCAGATCGGCGGTGGCCGGTGCAACGACGATCAGGTCGGCAGAGCGGGACAGCTCGATATGACCCATCCTGGCTTCAGCTGTCAGGTCGAGCAGCTTGGTATGCACTTCGTGACCCGTCACGGATGCAAGCGCGAGGGGCGCCACAAAGTGGCTGCCCGCTTCGGTCACGATCACACGGCACCCGATCCCGCGCTTTGCCAGTTGGCGGACAAGCTCTGGTGTCTTGTAGGCCGCGATGCCGCCGCCGACGATCAGCAGGACGCTGTGAGACTGTGTCATCCGGTGTTTCCTGCGGTTTGGCCGAGCATCTGCCATGCGCGGATGTCGCACAGGATCGGGCGGTGTTGCAAGGCGTCTCCGGCCGCCGATTCGGGTCAGGCATGCAAAAACGCGGGCTAGCGCAGGCGAAAACCGAGCTCGATGTACATCGTTCACGTGATCGTTTCTGCGGGTCCGGTTTGGTAAACCACCCACCATGCACACAGGCCGCCATCTCCTGCGCCAGCACGGCGTCAAAGGTTCGAAACCGAAGATGCAATCGATTGCATCTGCGAAAGTGCAAGTGCATGCAAGTGCGGGTCGGGCTTCTGCATCGCTGCGACGCAAACAGGCTTCAAATCTGGATCAGGCCGCGCCCGACAGCGACAAGACTGGCGCTAACCCGGTCAGTGACTTCCAGCTTGTCGAACACCCGCCGCAGCAGAGTATCGACCGTGCGCTCGGAAATCAGCAGGCCGGTCGCGATTTCGTTGTTGGTGGCCCCTGTGGCGACAAGTTCCATCACCTGGGCCTCACGCGGAGTCAGGATGGGCAGGCTATCGGTCTCGAAAGCATCCAATTCCATCGACCGCTCATGCACCGCATGGCAGGCCATCGACAGTCGCATCAAGCCAGGGGTATCCACGTCGATCCGCCCACGGCTGGTGCCAACACCAAAATAGCCCGTTGTGCCATTGGCCGAGAAGACAGGCACGGCGATTCCGTCGGTAAAGCCAAAAGCGCGCACCTGATCGAGGAAATCCAGCTGGCGCGGTCCCAACTTGGTCAGCATGCCCACTTGAAACCAGCGGAATGGCCGTGTGACGCGCGACGCGGTTGCAATGATCGGATCGATCTCGAACCAGTCGTTCCGGGTGTAGCGCTCGACCCAGTCGTCGGGGAAATTGGCGAACTCCAGACCTTCCTGCATGCTGATCCGGCGCAAGTTGCGCATCGTGCGGTGATAGCTGACGTGTTCGGCCCCCGACTGGCCGCAATAGTCGATGAAGCAGGCGTGAAGCTCGGGCTTGGTATCAGCTTGGCTGATCGCCGACACCAGTCGGGTCAGGGCAGTCGTGGTATCCCTATAGACCATGGCGATGGACCCCTGGCTTTCGCGCGGGTTTCAGGCCTTCGGACGTGTCAGCCCCGGAACCCACTTGACGTCGGAGCTACCATTACAATTTGCACGCCGTCCAGCCACAAACAGGAGATCGGACAGCCGGTTCAGATATTCGAACGCCGCAGCGGAAACGATTTCCCCGTCAATTTCCATCAGCGCGCTGACTTCGCGTTCGGCGCGCCGGGTGATGGTGCGGGCCACATGCAGGGCCGCGGCAAGCGGGCTGCCGCCGGGCAGGATAAAGCTGTCCAGCGGTGGGATCGGCGCATTCAGGCTGTCAATTTCCTGCTCCAACCGCTCCACCTGCGCAGGCAGGATGCGCAACGGTTCCCAGCCCAGCGGCTTTCCGGTGTCCGGGGTGGCCAGATCGGCGCCGAGATCGAACAGGTCATTCTGGATCCGGCCAAGGATGCCATCCAGCTCCGGATCGTCCGCACAGGCCAGCCGGGCCATGCCGATTGCGGCATTGGCCTCGTCAACCGCACCATAGGCGCAGACCCTCTGATCGTGTTTGGCCACACGCGCGCCGGTGGCCAGTCCGGTGCGACCGTCATCGCCGGTGCGGGTATAGATCTTGTTCAGGGTAACCACGACTTCTGCTCCATCAAGGCTGTGATGCGCGCACGCCGTGCGGCGAGGCGAACTGCCCGGGTCTGTTCACGCACTGCGAGTCTTGAGCCAAAGACCCAGCATCAGCAGCACTACGGCTACGAATTGGGCCAACACGCGCAACCGCATCAGCTGGTTGGAGCGCGATCGGGCTTTATCGCCGGTCCGATACAGGTTGATCAGGCCTGCAATCAGGACTGCAAGCACCAAGGCCATGGCCAGCGCAGTGAGAATGGTGACGGGTTCCATCTCTCCGACATAGGTCAAGCAGTCTGCCGCCGCCAGTCTGTCACTCAGGCCCCGTTCAGGTGGCGTTGTCGGCCCCGACCGCCCCAGACCCCTACCATGTCATTCAAATCAGTCGGGATCAGAGCTGGCTCCCGACGACGTTCAACCCGAACGCACAACAACGACAGCTTCAGGCAGGGATCAGGATCCTACCAATGACCGGCATTCGCCATCAACAGAAACACGCCACCCGCAACCGGATTCTCGCGTCAGCCCGGCAGCAATTGCAGACCCGCTCGTTTGAAGAGGTTGGCGTGCGCGAGATCGCTCACGGTGCCGGGGTTGCCGCGGGCACCGTCATCGCCAGTTTCGGCTCCAAGGCTGATGTTCTTGAAGCCCTCATGATCGAGGATCTGGCGGCCCAGCATGGGTTGGCACTGGAAGCGGTGGCGGGCCAGACCGGTGTCGCCGAAAGACTGTTGACCATGATGGCCGTTGGCATCCACTATCACGCCCGTCAGCCAGGCTTGCTGCAAGCCTCGATGACTGCCGTCTGGGCTGTGTCCGGCGCGGCCCGTGAGCGGCTGCGCGATGCTGTCCGGCCCATTCTGGCCAGTGTTCAGGCCGAACTTGACGCGGCCAAGACCGCTGGCGAAGTCCGGGCTGGGGTGGACACCAAAGTTGCCGCATCCATGGTGTTCGAGTGCTTGCTGGCCACCCATGCGATGAGTTGCAACGGAGTCCGCACAACCGAGCCGATGATGAGAAACCTGAAGCGGCGCCTGAACCTGCTTCTCTGTGGTCTGGGATCACCCGAGGGATCGGTCAGTCTGGCTGATGCCGCCTGAGACCGGGTGCTGGTTCAGGTCGCGAGTGCGCGCGGTCGCCAGCTTTCGGCCAGATCTCGGGCACGGGCCACGATTTCGTCCAGATGCGGGTTGCGTGGCATGCGCCGTGCGGCGATCTTCTGCAATTCCTCCAGTGTCGGCATGCGCCAGTTCTGACGCGCCTTCTCCAGCCGGTCGGCGAAGTCGTGCAGCAATTGGGTTGCCGCCCGTTCCATGAGGGCGGGCCCCGGGACCTGGATGCCCTTGACCAGCTCTGGCGGCGGTTTGCGCAGCTCGCGGACAAGACCGGTCTGCGCCAGCCCGCGCAATACCAGATACGTGAGATCGATTTCCCACCAGCGGAACCCCTGGCGGGCGGAATTGGGGAAGGCGTGATGGTTGTTGTGCCAGCCTTCGCCCATGGTGGCGATCGCCAGCAACCAGTTGTTGCGGCTGTGGTCGCCGGTGACAAAGCGCTGGCGGCCATGCACATGGGCCAGCGAATTGATGCAGAATGTCGCATGCCAGCAGGCAATCAGCGCCCACAGATAGCCAACGACAACACCTGACCAGCCGCCAATCGCAAAGGCAGCCACGCCGGCCAGCACCGGAGGAAAGAACGGGTTGCGGTTCAGCCAGACAAGCTCTGGATATTTCGCGAAGTCCTTGATCCCGTCATAATCGGTCTCGTGATTGGCTGGCTCGATGATCCAGCCAAAATGGGCATGCCAGAATCCCTTGCGCACCGGCGAATGCAGATCAAGGTCGGTGTCGGAGTGGCGGTGATGGGCCC
>JALOSP010000031.1 GCA_025458365.1 Hyphomonadaceae bacterium | reverse complement strand
GGTCAGACAGCCAGACCTATGCCCTGCTGATCACGCCACCTGTCTCAGGTGCCCCACGCACGGCCCCGGCTGCAAACCCGACGACCGGGAACGATGTGGACTACACATCGCTGATCGGTCGCCAGTCGCTGAAGGACATCGTGCGCGATGCCGCTGACGGGATCGAGCGGCGCTGCATCGAACAGGCCCTGATCATGACCGGCAACAACCGCGCAAGTGCCGCCGAACTGCTGGGCCTGTCACGCCAGAGCCTCTACACGAAACTGCACCGGTATGGACTGGCAAGCGGCGATGAGGACAGCTGACGTGCCGACGCAGACACGGCCCATCTGATCGCACAGTGGTCTTTGACGTCCAGATGTTTTGACACCCCTGTCAGGGCTGCATAGCGTCCGGGCATGGATTCTCCGGCCACTTCCAAGCTTGAACCGCCAGCCATTGCGGCTGTGCCATCACCATCGGCGGTGCTGGAATTGCTGAAGCCCGTCACATGGTTTCCGCCGATGTGGGCCTTCATGTGTGGAGCCGTTTCCGCGGGCGTCCCGTTCGGTCCGCGCTGGCTTCTGGCGGTGGCGGGTGTGATCCTGGCCGGCCCCATCGTGTGCGCCACCAGCCAGGCGGTGAACGACTGGTTTGACCGGCATGTCGATGCAATCAACGAACCGCACAGACCCATCCCGTCGGGCCGGATTCCCGGTCGTTGGGGCCTGTGGATCGCCATGGCCGGAAGCGTGCTGTCGCTCGCCGTGGCTGCCGCACTCGGCCCTTGGGTGCTGGTCGGCACCACAGCGGGCGTCGTTCTGGCCTGGGCCTATTCCATGCCGCCGGTGCGGCTGAAGCGCAGCGGCATATGGGGGCCGGGCGCTGTCGGCCTCTCTTATGAAGGGCTGACCTGGTTTACTGGCGCTGCCGTCATGGCCGGGGCTTTGCCACGCTGGGAAACCATCGTGATTGCAACGCTGTATGCACTGGGCGCCCATGGCATCATGACACTCAATGACTTCAAGGCCATCGAGGGCGACCGTGCGACCGGTGTCAATTCGCTGCCGGTAACGCTGGGGTCCCAGAAAGCCGCGGTGGTGGCCTGCGTTGTAATGCTGGTGCCGCAGGTCCCGGTCATCGGCCTCTTGCTGGCATGGGGCGCGCCCGTGGCTGCCGGTGTCGTGACCCTGCTGGTCGGCGCCCAGGTCTTGGCCATGCGCCACATGCTGTCCGATCCGCGCAAACTTGCCCCCTGGTACAATGGCACGGGGGTGCTCGCTTATGTGCTGGGCATGCTGGCCAGCGCGATTGCAATTGCAAACCTTCCCCCCTCACTCCTTTTCCTCTGGGGCACATCATGACGCAGCAACACAGTGCACCAGCTTGCGGCTTCGGCTGGCTGGGAATCATCAGGCTGGGTGTTGTCCAGGCCATGCTCGGCGGGATCGTGGCCCTGACCACATCGACCCTGAACCGGGTCATGGTGGTGGAAGTCGGCCTTGTGGCAACGATCCCGGCTGCCCTTGTGGCTTGGCACTACGCTGTTCAGCTGTCGCGCCCCTATTGGGGCCATCAGTCTGATCGGGGCGGCCGGCGTACCCCTTGGATCATTGGCGGGATGGCCGTTTTGGCCACAGGGGCAGTATTTGCTGCCGATGCCACAGCCCTGTTCGCCAGCAATTTCGCGGGGGCCACTGCCTTGGGTGTACTCGCGTTCTCGCTCATCGGGGCAGGCGTGGGCCTTGCCGGTACGACCCTGCTCGCACTCCTGGCCAGCGAGGTGGTACCTGCGCGGCGCCCGGCGGCAGCCGCCATCACCTGGATCATGATGATCGTTGGGATCGTGTTGACTTCTGTGATCACCGGCATCCTGATCGAGCCCTACAGCCCCGCCCGGCTCAATCTGGTGGTGCTGGGTGTTTCCACGGCAGCGGTCGCCATCAGCTGGCTGGCCCTGTTCAAGCTGGAAACCGGACAAAGGCTGAACGCTGCAGACGCCAGCGGACCAAAGCACGACTTCAAGGCCGTGATGGCAGAGACCTGGGCAGACCCGGTCACCCGGTTTTTCAGCATCTTCGTGTTTGTCTCGATGCTGGCCTATTCGGCCCAGGACCTGATTCTCGAGCCCTTTGCCGGATTGCTGTTCGACTATAGCGTTGGCGCATCCAGCAAGCTTGCAGGCGTGCAACATGGCGGTGTGCTTCTGGGCATGATCGCGGTCGGCGTGGCGGGCAGCCTCGGTGGGGGACACTCGGTGCGCGGCATGCGGGCCTGGACCTTTGCCGGTTGCGCTGGCTCGGCTGTGGCACTCGCGGGTTTGGCGATGGCGGCGATTTCCGGTCCTTCAAGCGGCTGGCCATTACAGGCCAACGTCTTCGCGCTGGGTCTGTTCAACGGCGTGTTTGCAGTGTCAGCCATCGGCGCCATGATGGGCCTGGCGGGCGCTGGCGGTGGTGGCCGTGAAGGCACTCGCATGGGGCTGTGGGGCGCGGCCCAAGCCATTGCGTTCGGGCTTGGCGGCTTCGCCGGGGCATCCAGTCTGGATGTGTTCCGCCACACGCTTGGCCCGGCAGGCGCGGCGACCGACGGGCAAGCCTTCATGCTGGTGTTTGCCGGTGAAGCTCTCCTGTTCGTGGTCGCAGCGATCATGGCGCTGTGGATCGGCGGCGCCACCCGTACCAGCATACCTGCCCTACCGAACAGCTTCGCCGCCGACATGCCATCCGTTCTGAACCCGGCACCCTCCCAACAGTGAGCCTGATCCCGATGAACCAGCCACACATCAGCCTTCTTCGCCTGCACGCCAGCACCACCCCGCCCGATGCGCTGGCCAGCCTGTACGATGTGGCCGTGATCGGGGGCGGACCTGCCGGGGCGATCGCTGCCGAGGATCTGGCGCGTGCCGGTCACCGGGTGCTGCTGCTGGACCGGCCTGGCAAGATCAAGCCCTGTGGCGGGGCGATCCCGCCGCGGGCCATGCGCGACTTTGCGATCCCGCCATCGCAGATCGTGGCACGCGCCCGGTCTGCGCGGATGGTGTCGCCCTCCGACCGGGCCATCGACATGCCGATCAATGGCGGGTTTGTCGGCATGGTGGACAGGGAAACCTTCGACCCCTGGCTGCGCGAGCGGGCCGCGGCGGCCGGCACCGATCTGGTGCATGGCACGTTCGACCGGTTCGACGAGAACGCCGATGGCACGGTGTGCGTCAGCTTCATGCCCAGCAATCCCGACGGCACAAATCCGCGTGACGCCAGCATGATCCAGGTAAAGGCCCGGTTTCTGATCGGGGCAGATGGTGCACGCTCGAAAGTCGCCCGCCAGGCGTTCGGGGCAGCAGGCGAAGCGCCTTGCGTGTTCGCCTACCACGAAATCATCGAAAGCCCTCCAGGCGGCACAGCGCTGATGGGCGCCGGTGGCGCATTCGATCCGGCGCGTTGTGATGTGTGGTACCAGGGAGAGCTGTCGCCAGACTTCTATGCCTGGGTATTCCCGCATGGCGACCAGACAAGTGTCGGCGTCGGCAGTGCCAACAAGGGCTTCTCGCTGCGCGGTGCGGTGCGGCGCTTGCGCGAAAAAACCGGGATGGACACCTGCGCAACTGTTCGCACCGAAGGAGCGCCGATCCCGCTCAAGCCCCTGCAGAAATGGGACAACGGTCGCAATCTGGTGCTGGCCGGTGATGCGGCTGGCGTGGTTGCACCCGCGTCTGGTGAAGGCATCTACTATGCGATGGCGGGGGGACGACAGGCTGCCGAAGGCGTCAGCGAGGCGCTGGCCACCGGCGACGCCCGCTCTGCACTGGCCAGTGTGCGCAGGCGCTACATGAAGGCCCACGGCAAGGTGTTCTGGGTTCTGGGGATCATGCAGCACTTCTGGTATTCGTCTGACCGCAGGCGCGAACGGTTTGTCACCATGTGTGCCGATCCTGACGTGCAAACCCTGACCTGGCAGGCCTACATGAACAAGGAACTGGTCAGGGCAAAGCCTGCCGCCCATTTGCGGATTTTCCTGAAGGACATGGCACATCTGCTGGGTATCCGGCCTGCCACCAGTTGAGCGCACGGGAATCTTGACGCAACGCCTTTGCGTGCATACGTCATCGCCATGGCCATCAAAGACATCCTCACCGTCCCTGACGCCCGTTTGAAAGAGGTCTCCCAACCGGTTGCTGCGGTGACGGACGAGATCCGCGCGCTGATGGATGACATGCTGGACAGCATGTATGCCGCTCAGGGGATCGGGCTGGCTGCTGTCCAGATCGGTGTGCCACTGCGGGTGATCGTGATGGATCTGGAGTGGGGCAAGGAGGGTGCTGCCGAAGGCCACCGCGCGCCCCGTTTTTTCGTCAATCCGGAACTGTCAGACCCCAGCCACGAGACAACCCCTTATGAAGAAGGCTGTCTGTCGGTGCCCCAGGTCTATGACGTGATCGAACGCCCTTCCACGGTCCGCCTTCGCTACCTCGACCGGGATGGGGTGGCGCGCGAGGAACTGGCCGAAGGCATGTTCGCCACCTGCATCCAGCACGAGATGGACCATCTCAATGGTGTGGTCTTCATTGACCATCTGTCACGCCTGAAGCGCGAGCGGGCAGTGGCCAAGGTGAAGAAGGCCCGACGGCTGGCCGCCTGAACGGCTTGCTCTGAAGCCATGGTTCACATGGGCCTCACGACATCCTGAAGGCGCGGAAAGGCGGTTCACTGCCTCGTGTATTGCGCGCAGAGGCAGAATTGCTCACGTGTCGGTCATGACGAACGCTCTATCTTCTCCATTGCCGAAGCCAGCTTCGAGAGTTGCGGCCATCAGCCTTGTGGCCCTGTTCTGCGTCGGACTGTCTGCCTGTGGCGACGCCGGGCAGGCAGGGACTGTCGCGGCAGGGGCCTTGCTGGAAACCGGGGCAGCCGTGGCCCGCGATGCCGCCGGTGCTGCAGCCGAACTGGCAGATACAAAGTCGGTTTGCGTGATTGCCGGTCAGTCACCAGCATTTTGCGGCTGTTTGCAAAACGAGCTTGGACCGCGGGTGGATACGGTGGCGGTGGATGCGTTGAGTGGCATTGTGAAATCGTCGCTCGATGGCGGTGTCGAAGGGCTGGCGACCAGTTTGAAAGATGTCGATCCGGCGACCCGCAGCGCGATCACCCGGTGCGGAGTCAAGGCCGCAGCCGATGGCATGATGGGCTATTAGCAACCGAGCCGGATCGAAGCGGCCGATATGTGGATACGGTGCGACAGATTAACAAAATCGTGAACGACAGGGCCGCGACGGGTTGACCCTGTCGGCTTTAGGGCGCACCTTCAGTGTGCATTCGCTGCGTCAGCGCGGATCCCATGGAAGAGAGCGTGGCTGCTACCTCCGTCAGGGCCGGTGCCCGGACAGGCAGACCTGGCGCGACATGGACTACGGTCCGTGCGCGCCTGGATCTGGAGGGAACCATGCACATGAAATCCGCATTGCTCGTGACTGCTGCCGCCTTGGCGCTGGTCGCTCCCGGCCTCGCGTCGGCTCAATCCGTGACAACGGCCCAACCGGCAGCACCAGAGAACGCAGCTCCGGCAGACGCCGCACTGCCAGAGACGCCTGAAACGATCATCGTCACTGCCAACCGGCGCAACGAGCGGGCGACGCGGATCCCCTACAACATATCCGCGATTGGCGAGGCGCAATTGCGCGAGCAGAATATCACCGACGTCAAGCGGGTGATCGACGACAATATTGCCATCTCGGCACCGCAGAACAGCGCACGCTTCAATGATTCAGTCACAGTCCGCGGCCTGAACGTTTCGCCGGTCAACGCCAACAATCTAGACTACTTTGTCCGCTCCACGCTCTCCTATTATCTGGACGATACCCCGCTGCCGAATATCGGCTTCCGGATCAAGGATATCGACCGGGTCGAAAGCCTTATTGGCCCGCAAGGTACCTTGTACGGGGCCGGAGCGCTTGGCGGAGTGATCCGTTACATCACGAACCGGCCGGAGCTGGGCCAGTATGAGGGTGCGATCAATGCCAGTATCTATCAGACCCAGGGTGGGGGGCTGTCGAATGACACCGACATCGTGCTGAACATTCCGCTCGGCAACACCATGGCCTTGCGGGGCTCGTTTTCGCGTCTTGATGATGCAGGCTACACAGACCGGGTGTCTAATCCGCCATGGTTTACCGGGTCACGCGCACTGACCAATGACCCCAATCCCGGCCAGAATCTGTACAAGGATGATGATTGGACCAAGACGGAAGGTGGCCGGATCGCCCTGCGCTGGCAACCCATCGAGCGCCTCGATCTGCAGATCAGCTATTCGGCGCAGGACCAACTCGCCCATGGGACGAGCGGCGCATCGCGCGTGCCTTTGCGGGTTGCCAACGCGCGCACTCCGGCCGACCTGAACCTCTATTTCGCCAACCCGGGCGCCGAGTTTCGCGGCAACCCCAGCACCCCGCAATCGTGCGGCACCACCTGCTCGTTCAACGATCCGCGGACCACACCTTATGCGGTCAACGACCAGACCATCGTCTCGCCTTACGAGGAGTTCGCAGATCGCAGCATCGCGCTTGCGTCCTTCGACCTGGACTATGATTTCGGGTGGGCGAGGCTTCACTCCTCGACTGCGCAATACACTGATGACAAGACAGGGCAGGCCGACTATTTCAGTCAGGGCTTTGCTTTCTATTGCGACATCTCGTTCTTTGATATCGGCGGCTGCCTGAATAGCAGCATCGCAGGCAATCGCCATGCGGTGATCACCTTCAATAACAACAATGAAGGGCTGGTCCACGAAACCCGGCTTGTCAGCACCGGAACCGGGCCGATCAGCTGGATCGCAGGCCTCTATTATTCCAAGACCGAAGGAGTCACGGACTTCACCGAGATCTTCCCTGATCCCGATGGCGCAGGCCCCGGCCTTGGCCTTGACGCTTTCAGCAATGCCTTCCTGGGCGGAAAAGTGCTGGCGAGCCCCAATCCTGACGAAGGCTATTTCGAGAGCTTTGCGAGCGTGTACACCGAAGCCGCCCTGTTCGGTGAAGTCACCTGGGCGGTCACACCACGCTGGCGTGTGATGGCCGGTGGCCGGATCTTCAATTATGAGGATGAAAGCGAGCGCACGCTGATCGACTATTCCGGCGACTTCATCAGCGAAACAATCGCCAACGCCGCAGAGGAAAAGGGTCAGTCGTACTTCCGCTTCAATACCGCCTATGATCTCACGCCCAATCTGCTGGCCTATTTCACCGCCTCGCAAGGTTTCCGGCGTGGCGGGTCCAACCCGTTCCGGGACTTGAACACGACAACGCGGACTGTCTCCGACCGGGTGGCCACATTTGGTCCGGACTCGACCGATAACCTCGAACTGGGGTTGAAGGGCAGCCTGTTTGGCGGGCGGCTGTATGTCGAAACCAATATCTACCAGATCTTGTGGCGCGACACGCAGACCTACTACAGCCAGTCCATCAGCGGATTCCCGGTGAACGGGACGATCAACGGCCCGGATTCGATTTCTCGCGGCTGGGAGTTTTCATCCCGCTATCGCTTCAACGACAATTGGTCGGTGACCTTCAAGACGGCATTGGCCGAGGCGGAGTGGAACGAGACGGAAAATATCTGCACTTACGAAGGCGGTTACGCCACCGGTCTTCCATGCGGTGGGTCTTTCGGAACGACACGCGCCGGGCGGACTTATGAAAAGGGTGGCTCGCTTGGCGGGATCCCGGCCGGGCGTTACGATTTCGGCGTGCGCTATCAAGACCGGCTTGAAAACGGCTCGCGCATCCACCTGGCCCTGAGCGGAAGCCGCCGCGGCGCTGTTCAGGAAGACCGATGCGATACCGAAGCCGACTGCCAGCTCTATGAATACCCCGAATACACCCGTTTCAACCTGTCGGCAGGCTGGTCCAACGAGGAGCTCAGCGCCAGTTTCTGGGTTCGCAACCTGACCAATGTCTCGGTGCCGGTGTCCAACCAGGCCGCCGGGATCCTGGGCTATCGGGAGATCAACCTGACACCGATGACGTTGGGCCTCAATCTTGGATATCGCTGGTAAAGCGGCAGGATTCTTGCAAAGCCGAAACAACAAGAAGGCCGGGATTGCTCCCGGCCTTTTTCAGTTTTGTCCCCGGTTCAGACCCGGGTGTTGATCATTGCACCACGAGCATCGACATCGGCAAGGGCCCGCAAGGCACTGGCGGCCTCTTCCTGGGGCCAGACCCGTGTCACCTGCCCGGTTTGCCGGTCGACGGTCTTGTAGATGAACCCGGATCGAACCGGATCCTTCTCGATGACCAACGACTTGTTCGCGCCAACCAGCCGTTCGGCCAGTTCGATACGCTTGCGGGCAACGGCGGCATCTTCGGCCTGCGTGGTTGTCGTTTGGGAAGCAGCAACAGGTGCTGGTTCCGGGGCAGGGTTCGCCTCTTGAGCCTCGGGCTCGGTTTGGCTGGATGCGGCCACATTCGCAATGATGACGGATGGGACCGCTTGGGTCGTGACTTCCATCGACATGACTTGCCTCCTTCCCGGTCAGGCCGGGGCGGCTGCTCCGGGGGCCGTGGCGGCAGCAGGACTTGCACCCTGCCGCCTTTACGGCTTTAGCGGAACAGTGACAGCGCGGTTTGCGCCGACTGGTTGGCGATTGACAGGGCCTGCACGCCAAGCTGTTGCTTGACCTGCAAGGACTGCAGGCGGGCGCTTTCCTTCGACAGGTCGGCGTCAGTCATGCCACCAATCCCGGCGTTGAGGGCGTCTTGCAGCTTGCCTACGAAAGTCTTGTGGACCTCCAGACGCTTGGCACCGGCACCCCAGGTCGCCAGCTG
>JALOSP010000030.1 GCA_025458365.1 Hyphomonadaceae bacterium | reverse complement strand
GTCCGATCAGCATGCTGGCCAGGTGATCCAGCCCTTCGGCGCACTTGGACTGCGGACTGAGGTCGCAGACCATCTGGCCGTTGTTGGATGCCGTTCCGAACAGATTGGGGTCATAGGGCAGCACCAGCACAGGCTCGACCCCAATGGCGTCTGCAAATTCCTTGATCGGGATTTCCGGGCGCTTGGGGACACCGGCCATGTTGATGATCAGCTTCGGAGCAGCGTCATTGGGCCGGCCGACCTTGACCATATCGAACAGGTTCTTGGTGTTGCGCAGGCCGGCAAGGTCGGGCTGGGCGACAATCAGAACGTCATCTGCCGCCAGCAAGGTCTGCCGCATCCACTTTGACCATGTGTGCGGCAGATCCAGCATCACGAACGGCACACCCCGGCGCACGCCCTCGATCACCGTTTCATAGGCATCGGCCGCAATTTCGTAGTCGCGGTCGAGCGCACCTGGTGCGGTGAACAATGTCAGGAAGTCCGAGTGCCGGGTCAGAAGGCGGTCCAGCAGAACGTCATCCACGCGATCTGGTGTTTCCAGCGCATCCGCAATCCCCAGGGCAGGATCGGTATTGAAATCGAGACCGGTGGTTCCCCAAGACAGGTCGAGATCGACCAGCGTCGTGTTGACCCGACCATGCTCGGCCATGCACCAGGCAATATTGTGGGCGATGGTGGACGATCCGACCCCGCCCTTGGCGCCAACACAAGCGATCGTGCGGCCAAGGAACGGCTTGGAGGGATCAAGATACAGGCCAGAGATCGTGCGGATCAGCTGCAGTGGCTGCAAAGGCGGAACCAGATATTCCGAAACCCCACGCCGGATCAGTTCGCGATACAGTCCGACATCGTTGGATTCGCCGATCAGGATCAGCTTGACATTCTCGTCACAGAAAGCCGCCAGCTCGTCGAGCTGTTGCAGCAGGGCGGCGGGTGGCGCGAGGCTTTCCACAATGATCAGATTGGGCGACGTCTGGCCCTGGAAGAAGTCAATCGCACCATCAAGACCGCCCATCGAGACGGTCACATTGGCTTTGGCGATCCGCCGGTCAGTCGACGCGGCCTGCAGAAGCTGGGCGGTCTGGGGGCGCTCGCAGAAGACCTGGATGGAGATCCGGGGCACCGGCTGGTCACCACCGCGGGCCAGCTCGCCGACATAGGTTTCCTCGAATGCCGAGGTGTCGAAGTCGGTACCCCGGGTGGCCGGGGCCGACATCGCTGCCCCGTGATCCGGCACCGTCGTTATGAAGTCGAGCTCGCTATCGAGTTCGAACGGCTCATCGACAAGCGCCAGTTCTTCCCAATTTGCCGTCGCTGCCTTGCCCATTGTCATTCCCCGCCTTTTACGGAACCGCTGGCTTTTGCCAGCTCGCCTGCTCGCAATTGTTCGATGCCCAACTGGGTCCGCCCGGCATCGCCACCATCAGGTGTGCGGTCAGCGAGCAGGTCTCCCGGATCGGCCACCATGGCAGCCAGGTTGGCTGCCGAGGTACAGCCCAGGCGGGCATGCGGGCTGTTGCCTGCCCCGGCGCGCGGATCGATCTGCGACCACGGCACGCATTCGACAGAGCGGGCTTCATATCGTGTGAACGACAGAGTGACAGGTGCATAGGGTCCCGCGGCCTGATAGCCGACCGAGCCCATCTTGCTGTAGTCCACGCCATAGGCGAACAGGGCGCGTTGTGTTTCAGTTGCGATCTGGCTGGCGGCGGCCTGATTCTCGGTTCCGACCGGAACCGAGATCGCCACCGAGCCGCGCCCCATCTGGATGTATTCGCGCGCGAAGGCCTGCAGCCGGGCATGTTCCTCGGCAGTGAGGCTGCCCGCACCGGGCAGTCCGACTTGCATCCGGCTTTCCACCGCAGCCACTTGCGGCCGCCAGGCGTCCAGCACGGTGCCGGTCAGTTCAGCCTGGTCGATGCGTGCGCTGGCTTCCCGGGAGGCCCGCGATAGCGTCCGGGGGGTGGCCGGCTGTCGGAGCCGGGGCGAACGATCCGGTTGAAGCGGCCCATGAGCAGCGTGGCAGGCTCCGATGCTGGCTGATAGCCATCAGCCGGGGTCTGCAACCGGTCCATGCTGGTGGCGCGCACCAGATAGGGCGTGATGATGATCACCAGTTCGGTTTCATTATTCTGGAAATCGCGTGAGCGGAACAGATTGCCCAGTGTCGGCAGATCCTTCAGGCCGGGGAGGCCCTCGATCGACTGACGGGTCTGTTGCTGGATCAGGCCTGCGATCACGATGGATTTTCCAGACGGTGCCTCGGCTGTGGTTTCGGCGCGGCGCACCGAAATGCCAGGGATCGACAGGCCACGGATCGTGTCAGTGACTTCACCGGCAGCGTTCCGGATCACGGTATCCGGCTGGCGGAACGAGGCCGCGGTCGAAATCTCGGAAACCTCGGTGGAGATTTGCACCGTGATCCGGTCAGGACCATGGACCACAGGGGTGAAGCCCAGGCCCACGCCGAACGGCTTGAACTCGACCGAGATCCGGCTGCCCTCTTGGGCCACCGGCACCGGGAACTCGCCGCCTGCAAGGAACCGGGCCTGGGTTCCAGACAGCGCTGTCACGTCCTGCTGGGCCAGAGTCCGCGCAAGGCCAACCCGTTCCAGCGCCTGAATGTTGGTGTCTGCGCGCTGATCGGTGACAACCGTGCCAGGACCATATTTGATTTCGGTCAGCCCGGTATCAGGGTTGAACGTCTCGCTGTAGCCGCCCGCCCCGGCACCACTTGGCAAGGGCAGCATTTCGGCACCGCCGGAATTGTAGCTGACCGATGTCGGGCGGATCAGATGGCGCGCCCAGCTTGCGCCCAGCGCGGTGCCGCCAAGGAAGCTGCCATTGGCAGCAAAGCCGTTGGCGGTGGCAAAGTTCAGCCCCCAGTCGTCCGGCAGCAACTGGTTCAGAAGATTGGTCGCCGACAGATTGATGCCAAGCTGGCGGATCACGGTGCGCTGCATCTCGATGACCCGGACTTGCAACTGGACCTGGTCGCTGGTCAGCACCGACATCATGTTCACGACTTTTTCCGGCGCGCCCGCATATTGCTGGGCAATGCGCAGGATGCGGTCGGCTTCAGACGGGGTTGGCACATCGCCAGTCAACAGGATCGAGTCGCCGACTGCGTCGATGTTGACGCGCGCTTCGGGCGCAAGCCGCTGGATCAGGGCTGAAAGCTCGCTGGTGTCACGGGCAACGCGCACTTCCAGTGCGAGGATTTGACGGCCCTGTTCATCAAGGAAATAGACATTGGTCTCGCCATTTTTCAACCCGAGCAGAAAAGCCCGGCGTGACGAGCGCATCACGGCATCGGCAACTTCGGGGTTGGCAATCACCACATCACGGGCAGCCACTGGCAGGTCTACCACCGCCGATTTCCCGAGCGGAAGTGTGATGCGCTGGACCGAGGGCGCGACCGATTGCGGCCCCGCAGGCGCCTGCGGCATGGCAGGCGTTGCGGTCATGACCATCGCGGCCATCATGCAAGTGGCCAGTGAGGCGGCCTTGCGCCGGGCCGGAGCTGAGCGGATCATTGGCCACCTCGATAGACTTTGACTTCAGAGCTTGGGCCAGCGCCGGCAGCCCCGGACTGGCTTGAACCCGAGACAGCAGACTCGGTTGTTGTCACCTGACCCGGCTGCTGGATTGATGGGGACTGCGCCGGGGTGGTGGCTGGCGGTGGCGGCACCGGCTGTGCCATCGCTGCCGTATCGAGGCGGGCCATGGTCGGGCCGCCAGCATCGGCATAGCTGCGCAGCGACAATGACAGATCGCCGAGCTTGTCAGCCAGCCGCAGCTTCTCTGCATCTTCGGCCGACAATTCAACCGTGGCAGTCGAGCCAGCCAGCGTGTTTGCATCCTTGGCTTGGGCCAGGGCCTGGTCAATGGCCAGAACCCGGACGTTCTCCAGCACAGTGGAACTGACCGACCGATTGGTCTGCTGGCCGTTCACCGTGATCGTCATCTCGCGGGTCAGCACGATATCCACCCGGTCGTTGGGAAGGATGAAGCCAGCGACTGCGGTTTCAGGATTGATCGCGATCGTTGTGGCCCGCATGCCGGGCGTGACCAGTGCTGCCATCGTGCTTGACGCGGCGCCAATCACCACAACCTTCTGGTTCGTCAGCGGCTCGCCCGTGACCATCGCGACACGAACCACGCCGTTGGCCAGTTCTTCTGCAGCATTGGGCGCGGCCGACTTCAGATAGAACGACTGGCTGGCGCTGCCTTGCGGCCAGTCAACCCAACCGATGGCATCTGGCGTGATGCGCTCGCCCACGGCCAGGTCGCGTTTGGCGACCAGAACTTGCACAGCTGACGGAGCCGGTGTGGCCTGCGCAAGCTGCTGGGTTGCCTGATCCGGGGCAGCTGCCCCTCGCAACCAGACAAAGGCGCCCAAGGCGAGCACAACCGCGCCCCCGACAATGGCGATCTGACGGACGTTCACAGACTTTGCCCCCTTCTGGCGCCGATCCCGGCGCTCGACATGGCGGAATCACTCGATCACACCGTCACAAGGAGAGTTGAAGGAGAGGTTAACGCGAGGCAAAAAGCAGTCTTGGACAACTCCTTTTGTGGCCTTGCGGCAACACACCAGGGCCCGCCAGACACGTGCTTGCGGCCAGGCTTGCTCAGAAGATCGTGACCCAAGGTAGGGATGGCAAGGCGAGCAAGGCGCCGGCACTGATCGCCACGCCATAAGGCACACCTGCCTTGCGACGCAGGATCTGACGCAACCAGCGCGGACCGGCAGGCAGACCTGCCTTGCGGGCAATCCGTCGTGACCCCATCAGCACGAGCGCCAGCAGCCCACCGCAAATCGCCATCATGACCAGAAACGGCGCCAGACCGGCGGGGCCCATCCATGCGCTGACAGCGCCGATCATCTTGGCGTCGCCGCCACCAAAGAGGCCGAAATAGAAGCCAACCAGACACACCACAGAAATGCCGATGAACCACGCGCCATGCAGCATGATCTGATCCAGACCGAGTCCAAGCGGGACCGCCAACACGAAAAACGAGGCTGCTATGGCAAGGTTCAAAGCATTGGGGATCCGGAAAGTCCGGACGTCGCCGACCGCTGCAGCCAGCAACAGCCCGCAAAACACCAGCAAGGCCACACCCTGCGCGAAGGGAAAAACGTGTTCGATCATCCGGGCAACCTACCGCGCGGGCACTAAGGCCAGGTAAACCAGCGTTCGCTGTCCACCATCGATCCTGCCGGGTGGCCACAAACACAAAAAACCGCCGGACCCGAAGGTCCGGCGGCCTGTGTCTCCGCTTGCGCGGATAGACTTAGCGGGCGCCCGGCGCCGCGCCGTCGATCTTGTCAGCGATCGTTTGGAACTGGGTGTCCATGCTGGTGCCCAGGCTGGTCAGGGCGGTGATCAGCACGACGGCGATCAGGGCGGCGATCAGGCCATACTCGATGGCGGTGGCGCCGGATTCGTCCTTGCGGACGCGGTTCAGGAACTTCTTCATTTTCGGTCTCCCGGTTGCATGCACATGACCGTTGGTGGGACTTCGTTTCGATTCCATCCCGGTCACGCATCACACTAAAGACCATATCCTAAGGCTGCGTGAACATTTCTGGTAAATGAATAGTAAAATTTATGGGCGACATTTCAATCGTGACTGGATCGCCGAATCCTCGATTCTGAATACTGTCGTGGAAGGACAGCTTCAGGTCAATGCATGTCGATTCACTGTTGTGCAGTTGGCGCGACTGAAAAGCGCAAGGCGGCTGGGTGGCGTTGAAATTGGGCGGGTCACGGCCTGATGGGTTGACCGGCGCGCGTTAACAGACGTTTCACCTGTATTGACGATACTTCTGCGACTCTGGAGACTTATCCCATGCGCGTGATCCTGATCGCTGCCCTCTCATTGCTGTCCACGCCTGCACTGGCTCAAACCATGCAATTGAATGTGGACGAGGCACAACCCTTGCGGATGCAAGCCCCGATCACCGGGGTTGCGGTTGGCAATGCCGGGATCGCTGACGTGATTGTGCATGATGCGAACACGCTGTTCGTGCTGGGCAAATCGGTGGGGACCACAAATGTTGTGGCCGTGGATGCACGCGGGCGGACGGTTTTCAGCGGGGTCGTTGAAGTTCGCGCCAATGAGCACAATGGTCTGGTGGTGGTCCAGCGCGGCCCCAGCAACACGACGGTCATTCAATGCTCGGACCGCTGCGCCAGCGTTTCGTCGCAGTTCGCTCCCTCCCCGCACAACGCCGAAGTGGCCACGAACCTGGGCGCTATCGGGAGCGTTGCGCGCGGCGGCAGCGGGAACTGAGTTCCACCCCCTTGCCATCGGGCCTGTCTGATGCAAGTCGCCTTGCATGACGCAAGCAATGCCAGACACATTCCGGACCCTGATCCCGCAGGGTGACGACAAGCCGCGCGCAGTGTGCGGAACCTGCGGCTTTATCAATTACGTCAATCCAAAGATTGTGGCCGGGGTCGTGGTCAGTACCGATGATGACCGGGTCTTGCTATGCAGGCGCGCGATTGAGCCTCGACGCGGGTTCTGGACTGTTCCGGCCGGTTTCATGGAAGAGGGTGAAACAACGCGGGACGGTGCAGCCCGCGAGGTGCGCGAAGAGGCCTGCGCAAACGTCGTGATCGATGCCTTGCTGGGTATCTACGAAGTGCCACGGATCAGCCAGGTCCACATCATGTATCGCGCCCGGCTGAAAGGCGGCTTCGCGCCCGGCCCGGAGAGCCTGGAGGTGGCGCTGTTTGCCTGGGACGAGATCCCGTGGGCCGAAATGGCGTTTCCAACCGGTGTCTGGGCATTGCGGGACTGGCATGCCAGCAGGGGCCGCGTAGACTTCGCGCCTTTCTCGAACCCCCCGGCCAATCCGATCCTGCGACCAGCCTGAGCCTCCTGAACAGGGCATGCGGTATCCGGTTCTCGCGCAGGACACGAAATCGCTGGAAAACCACGCCCGCCGGCGGCAAAAAGCGCGCATGGCGGGGGAAATCCGGAAAGGGGGATCAATGGTGAGGCAAGGTAAGGGAAACTCCGTGACACGTCTGTTGGCGGTGATCATGTTGATGGCGGGCAACATGTCACTTGCAGCGCCTGTTCCAGCCTTCGCCCAGAACTGGGGTGTCCAGCCAGCCCCGCCATCCTGGGGCCTTCCTGCCCCGCAGGCGCCGGCCCGTCCCGAGCGGTCTGTGGCGCCCTCAGCCACACAGGGCGCGGCAGCACAGGAAGCACCAGCCTTTCAGCAGGCTGTGCAATGTTCTGCTGCCTTGCAACTGGCGAACCTGGCTGCGCCTGATTGGGCGCGTCAGCCCGGTGTCCGGCCAGCAGTGGACCAATGGCTGCAGCGTGCCTTTGCAACAGCTTCCGAAGCTGGCGTGAATGGAGACCAGGTGTCGGCAGCGGTCCAGACCGAAATGAACCGGCAGGCTGAAGATGCGGCTCGCGATCCAGGCGGTCTGTCGCGGCGGGCTTTCGACTGTGCGGCAAGGACCGGCGGCTGATGCCTGACTCTGGTGGACTGTCCCAGTCGGGAGAGCGCGCTGTCACAGGCCTGGTGAAGCGCTCGATGACGCTTGAGGGCCACCGGACGAGCGTCGCGCTTGAACCGGAGTTCTGGTCGGTTCTCGAAACCATGGCCGAACGGCGCGGTCAGGCCCTCACTGCGATTGTTGCACAGGTTGATAGCGGCAGGGGCGACAGGCCGCTGGCCAGCGCCTTGCGGGTCTATGCGCTGCGGGCCGCTTCGGCCCGATAAACAGCGGGTCGGTGATGTCCGCCCGATGCAAGAAAGGCGGCCCCTGCGAGCCGCCTTTCTGTTGTCTGCCGGTCCACGCCTTGTCAGGCGTTGATGTCGTTGTTCCGGGTTTCCTTCACGAACAGCATGCCGATCACGAATGTCATCGCTGCAATGCCGATCGGGTACCAAAGACCGGCGTAGATGTTGCCGGAATTGGCCACGATGGCGAAGGTGATGGATGGCAAGAGCCCACCGAACCAGCCATTGCCAAGGTGATAGGGCAGCGACATCGAGGTGTAGCGGATGTTGGTGGGGAACATTTCCACCAGCATGGCTGCGATCGGGCCGTAAACCATCGTCACATAGATCACCAGCAGGGTCATGATGGCGATCGCCAGCGGCATGTTGACGGCTGCCTTGTCGGCCTTGTCGGGATAACCCGCTGCCTTCAGGGCATTACCGACCCGGGCCTTGAAGTCGTCGCTTGCCGCCTTGGCCGCATCACCACTCAGGCCAGCGCCTTCATAGGAAGCGATCACGGTTTCGCCGATCTTGATCTGGGCAACCTCACCGGCCTGGGCTTCGGCATTGCTGTAGGAGATGCCGGCCTTGGCCAGGTAGCTCTTGGCAATGTCGCAGCTCTGCAGGAACTTGGCCTTGCCGACAGGGTCGAACTGGGCTGCGCATGCTGCTTGATCGGCGACAACAGTGACAGGAGCCGATATCTGGGCCTGGGCCAATGCCGGGTTCACAGCCTTGGTCAAGGCATTGAACAGCGGGAAGTAGGTCAGGATCGCCAGGACGAGACCGGTCATGATGATTGGCTTGCGCCCGATCTTGTCCGACAGCCAGCCAAAGAACACGAAACCCGGTGTTGCCAGGGCCAGCGAGATCGCCACCAGCGTGTAGGTGGTCAGCCCGTCAACCTTCATCATCTTCTCGAGGAAGAACAGGACGTAAAACTGTCCAGTATACCAGACCACACCCTGACCGGCGACGATGCCAAAGAGAGCCAGAAGAACGAACTTCAGGTTCTTCCAGTTGCCGAACGCATCCGTTAGCGGAGCCTTCGACACTTTGCCTTCCGACTTCATCTGCTGGAACACCGGGCTTTCTTCCAGTTGCATGCGGATCCACAAGGACACGCCAAGCAGGATGGATGAGAACAGGAACGGCACGCGCCAGCCCCAGTCCATGAAAGCCTCTTCTCCTGTCAGGACCCGCGTGATCCCGATCACGGCCAGCGCGATGAACAGGCCCATGGTTGCTGTGGTCTGGATCCAGGATGTGTAGAAGCCGCGCTTCCCATCGGGAGCATGCTCGGCAACATAGGTGGCGGCGCCACCATATTCGCCGCCCATGGCCAGGCCCTGGATCAGCCGCAGGCCGATCAGGATGATCGGGGCCGCAAGGCCAATGGCCGCGTAGTCAGGCAGGACGCCCACAAGGAACGTCGCCAGCCCCATCAGCACCATGGTCAGGAGGAATGTGTACTTCCGGCCGACCATGTCACCAAGGCGGCCAAACACGATCGCACCAAACGGGCGGACCACGAAGCCCGCTGCAAAGGCCAGAAGTGCGAAAATGAAGGCAGTGGTTTCATTGATGCCGGGAGCTTCAAAGAACTTCTTGCCCATGATCCCGGCAAGCGTGCCGAAAATGTAGAAATCGTACCACTCGAACACGGTTCCCAGCGACGAAGCGCCGATCACCATGACCTTGTTGGCACCGCGACCCTCTTGGGCCGCTGCCACTGCTTGTGTCATGATCTAGTCCTCCCCTTGCCCGGGATCGTTGCCGGGCTACACAGGTGGATTGATCATTCCTGAAACAGATGCCCGCGCGCAGTGTGCCAAGTGTCGCACCCACCACCTGCGCGCGTGGCGCAATGTCGCATCCTGCTGGTTGCCCCCTCAGAAGGTCCGCTTTGCGACGAAGTGGAGCCGGTTCAGGCCGCCTGAAAGACCTGCAAGCGTTTCCCGCTCGCCATGTCGCAGTTCGACGCCAAGGTCGGTGCCGGGAACTGGCGAGAAGAACACGTTGCCAAAAACGCTCCAGGTGGATTCTGTAGCCGATCCGGGCGAGCGTGCCGGGTCAAGGTCCAGCGACTGGAAGCCATAGCCCAGATTGGTGCGGACCCTTGGTGACAGCACGATGCGGACGGCCGCGGTGCCTGCCGTGATCCCGATCGGGTCCAGCTCTCCGCCTCCGGTGGTGAGAGCATAGGCATCGGCCCCTGTACCGAGACCGATGTAGCGCCCGATCCCTTCACCTGCAGTCAATGACAGGCGCAGATCGTTGGCATTGTTGGCCCCGAACGGGATCTTGCCGGACACCGAAACGCCCCAACCCGTCGCCGTTTCATTGAAGGTCGGGTTGTCGACCCGGAGCTGGCGCACGATCCCGGCCACCGCGAACTGGCCGAACGGGCGGGTGATGTTGATACGGCCGATGGCGTCTGGAATGATGTCGTCATCTTGCGCACCGTTGGGCGCGGTTCCAACGCCTGCCGTGATGGTCTCGGGATTTTCCAGAGCCGCAACCAGCGTCACCGCATCCGACAGGCGGCGGGTGTAGCGCACCATTGGCTGGCGGGCGAAAACGCTGCCGTCCGTGGTGCCGATGAAGTCCGCCGTTTCAGCCAGAACGGCCGTGTTCTGAAACGTGGTCCAGTCCTGACCGAACAGCCACTTGTCGAAAGTGAAATAGGCACGACGCAGGCCCAGATTGTAAGCATTGCTGACATTTTGGGTGCCTTGGGAACCCGAAGCCGACTGGAAGTCCATCTCCACATAGGCCGTGGCAGTGTGGCCCTCGATGGTCGGCGTGGCGGTCATGATCAGACGTGTCTGCTTGGCGTGCCCGTTGAAAAACACACCTTCGCCGTTTCCGCCAACGGGCGTCGCACCGGGCACGTAGAATTCGCGCGACGTGGTGCCGCCAGCCACCATGGTGGGCATCTGGCCATCAGTGAACTCGGAGAAAATCCCGTCAGCCTTCAAAAA
>JALOSP010000413.1 GCA_025458365.1 Hyphomonadaceae bacterium | reverse complement strand
GAGATCGTTGTCGGCATGCCGCACCGGGGCCGCCTGAACGTTCTGGCCGCCGTGATGGGCAAGCCCTATCACGTGATCTTCCACGAGTTCAAAGGCGGCTCGACCAAGCCGGATGATGTGGAAGGCTCGGGCGACGTGAAATATCACATGGGTGCCTCGTCTGACCGGGCGTTTGACGGAAACAAGGTCCACCTGTCGCTGACGCCCAATCCGTCGCACCTTGAAATCGTCAACCCGGTGGTGATGGGCAAGGCGCGGGCCAAGATGATGACCATGCCGGGCGAGCGTGACGAACAGTTCCGCCAGGTCCTGCCGCTGCTGCTGCACGGCGATGCGGCGTTTGCCGGTCAGGGCGTGGTGGCCGAGTGCTTTGCCATCTCCGGCGTCAAGGGCCACCGCAATGGCGGCACGATCCATGTGATCGTGAACAACCAGATCGGCTTTACCACCGCACCGCGCTACTCGCGCTCCTCGCCTTATCCTTCGGATGTGGCCCAGATGGTGCAGGCACCGATCTTCCACGTGAACGGGCAGTTCGCCAAGGACGTGGTGATCGACATGTTCTGCTACCGTCGCTACGGCCACAACGAAGGCGACGATCCGACCATGACCAATCCGGCCATGTACAAAAAGGTCAAGGATCAGGCGACCACACTGGAATTGTACGGCCAGCGGCTGGTCGTCGAAGGCGTCTTGGCCGAAGCCGACATTGCCGCGATGCGCGCTGACTTTGACGGTTTTCTCAACGCCGAGTTCGAAGCGGGCAACACGTACAAGGCGGACAAAGCCGACTGGCTGGACAGCTACTGGTCGGGCCTTGGCCTGCCCGAGGGCGACGAGCGACGCGGTGAAACCGCCGTGCCGGTCGAGACACTCAAGGAGATCGGGCGCAAGATCACGGCGATCCCCCCGACTGTCGATGTCCACAAGACTGTGGCACGCGTGATCGCAGGGCGCGCAAAAATGGTCGAGGATGGCACCGGCGTTGATTGGGCGCTGGGTGAGCATCTGGCCTTTGCCACGCTGCTGGATGAGGGATTCCCGATCCGGCTGGCAGGTCAGGACAGTTGCCGGGGCACGTTCTCGCACCGCCACAGCCACATCATCGACCAGACCACGGAGGAGCGCTACACCCCGCTTCTCAACATCCGCGAGGGACAGGCCTATTACGAGGTGATCGATTCGGCTGTTCGGGCGAACGCAAGTGGCTTCGGATGAGCGGCCTCGTCCAGCTTCTGCCGCATGGTTATGAGGGTCAGGGCCCGGAACACTCCTCGGCCCGTCTGGAGCGCTATCTGCAGGCCTGTGCGGAGGACAATATCCAGGTGGTGAATTGCACCACCCCGGCCAATTACTTCCACGTGCTGCGCCGCCAGATCCACCGCAACTTCCGCAAGCCGCTGGTGGTGATGACCCCGAAGTCGCTGCTGCGCCACAAGCGCTGCGTCTCCACGCTGGCCGAAATGGGCGAAGGCTCCAGCTTCCACCGGGTCTTGTGGGATGATGCCGAATACCGCCCCGGTTCGTCGGTCACGCTGGTGCCGGATGACCAGATCAAGCGGGTCATCGTGTGCACGGGCAAGGTCTATTATGACTTGTTCGAAGAGCGCGAGGCACGCGGGATCACCGACATTCAGATCCTGCGGATCGAGCAGCTCTATCCCTTCCCGGCCAAGAGCCTGATCAATGAACTGGGCCGCTTCAAGCAGGCCGAATGGGTGTGGTGTCAGGAAGAGCCAAAGAATATGGGGGCCTGGACCTTCATCGAGCCGAACCTGGAATGGGTGCTGGGCAAGATCAAGGCGAAGAACAAGCGCTTCAGCTACACCGGCAGACCGGCAGCGGCAGCGACCGCCACGGGCCTTGCCTCGAAACATGCCGCCGAGCTCAAGGCCTTCTTGAACGACGCACTGACCGTCTAACTGAATTTGTTTGGGCGCCGCAGGACGGCTGCCACGGAGGACATCATGGTTGATATCACAGTTCCGGTGATGGGTGAATCGGTTGCCGAAGGCGCCATCGGCAGCTGGGCCAAGAAGCCGGGCGATGCGGTGAAGAAGGACGAATTGCTGGTCGAGATCGAAACCGACAAGGTCGCGCTTGAAGTCGTGGCGCCTGCGGATGGTGTGCTGGCCTCGATCAGCGCGAACGCTGGCGACACGGTTGTGCCCGGCCAGGTGATCGGCGTCTTGTCCACCGACGGATCGGTAGCGGCGGCACCTGCTGCACCGGCTGCGGCTGCGGCCGCCCCTGTCCCGGTTGTTGCTGCTCCTGCGGCCGCAGGCAGCGCCCATGAGCCGATGCCATCGGCCCAGCGCGTGCTGGACAAGGCCGGCGTGGACGGGTCTGCGGTTGCAGGCTCCGGCAAGGACGGTCGGGTGACCAAGGGCGACGCACTGGCCGCCGTGGCGGCCCTTGCCGCTGCCCCCGCCCCTGCCCCGGTGATTGCGGCCGCACCGCGTGCCATCGGCCCGCGCGAGGAGCGGGTGAAGATGACCCGGCTGCGCCAGACCATCGCCCGGCGCCTGAAGGATGCCCAGAACACGGCGGCCATGCTGACCACGTTCAACGAAGTGGACATGACCAACGTTATGGCCGTGCGCAACCGCTACAAGGACGTGTTCGAAAAGAAGCACGGCGTGAAGCTGGGCTTCATGAGCTTCTTCGTGAAGGCCTGCGTGGTTGCCTTGAAGGACGTGCCTGCCGTCAATGCCGAGATCGACGGCACCGACATCATCTACAAGAACTTCTACGACATCGCGGTCGCCGTCGGCACCGACAAGGGCCTCGTGGTTCCCGTGTTGCGCGGTTGTGATGAACTCAGCCTGGCCGGGATTGAAAAGGGCATCGGCATGCTCGGCAAGAAGGCGCGCGATGGCGCCCTGTCGATCGACGACATGCAAGGCGGCACCTTCACCATCTCCAACGGCGGTGTCTATGGCAGCCTGATGTCCACCCCGATCCTGAACGCCCCGCAGTCCGGCATCCTCGGCATGCACAAGATCCAGGAGCGGCCCATGGTGGTCGGCGGCCAGATCATGATCCGCCCGATGATGTACCTCGCCTTGTCCTACGACCACCGGATCGTGGACGGCAAGGAAGCAGTGACCTTCCTGGTGCGGGTGAAGGAGAGCCTGGAAGACCCGGAGCGGATGCTGCTGGATTTGTAGTCCCCCACTCTTAACTCTTCCCCCGCGCCATCGGCGTGGGGGAAGTACCCGCGCAGCGGGGGATGGGGGCACAAGGGCTACGAACTGATTTCCTCTTCAGAAACCCGTGACCGTAACATGACACCAATATTCATGCGCTGTTGGCCGGGATTTAGGTGATCGTATCGTTTTGCAATTCCAAAACGTTGGGCAACTTCGTAAAGCCGCTCAAGGTCGAGTTTGCCATCTGGCGCTCTGACTTGTCTGTCCAACCAAACATTGAATGGGCTTTTCGCTGTCTGCTGAAGCCAA
>JALOSP010000029.1 GCA_025458365.1 Hyphomonadaceae bacterium | reverse complement strand
CCAGCAGACCGGCCAGCTTCTTGGCAAAGTCTGCCTGCGCCTCATCAGACAGGCCCGTCACGCGCGGATCGACGACCTTCAGGCACACCGACGTGTTCGACCGCGTGGCCTCGGTTTCAGCCAGGAAATCGACCCAATCTGTCCTGGCGACCCAATCTGCCACCGCACCCAGATTGGCGTTGGCGCGGGCAATCAGGGCCGCATTGCCACCGATGGACTGGGCCCAGGTGAGCGCATCGACATAATCTTCCAAGGCCAGCATCGAAGGCGTATTGATCGTTTCGCCTTGAAAGATGCCTTCGACGATCTTGCCGCCCTTGGTCAACCGGAACAGCTTGGGCAGTGGCCAGGCCGGTGTGTAGCTTTCCAGCCTTGCCACAGCGCGCGGCGACAGGATCAGCATGCCGTGGCCACCCTCACCGCCCAGCACTTTCTGCCAGGAATAGGTGACCACATCCAGCTTGGTGAAATCCATCTCCTGGGCGAAAACTGCCGATGTCGCGTCACAGATCGTGAGGCCTTCGCGGTCAGCCGCGATCCAGTCGGCATCGGGAACCCGCACGCCAGAGGTCGTGCCATTCCAGGTGAAGACGATGTCGTTGGTCTTGGTGTCCACCGCATTGAGGTCAGGCAGCTTGCCATATCCTGCCTTGACGACCGTCGGCTCGATCTTGAGCTGCTTGACCGCATCGGTCACCCAATCCTCGCCGAAGCTCTCCCAGGCCAGAACCGTCACCGGGCGGGCGCCGAGCAGGTTCCACATCGCGATTTCAACAGCGCCGGTGTCAGAGCCCGCCACGATCCCGATGCGATAATCGGTGGGCACGCCGAGCAGTTCGCGCGTCATCTCGATGGCGCGTTGAAGCCTTGCCTTGCCGGGTTTGGAGCGGTGCGAGCGGCCGAGGACTGCGCCTGACAGGGCGTCCAGGGACCAGCTGGGTCGTTTCTTGGTCGGACCCGAAGAAAACCGGGCATCCGCCGGGCGAACGCCGGGCGTGGGGATATTCTGCATCATGTTCTCCCATCCTTGCAGATGGACTGGACGCCGTTGGGAGCGTCTGGCCCGGTGCGCTTGCACACCATTTCAACTGGAGGCGCAAGCGAAACTTCTGTGTCTGCACAGTGGAAAGCTGCGGCGATCAAGATTATGCCGCAAAGCCGGTTTAACCGTGTCGACGTGGGCCGCTTTGATAGTCGGGGTGTTTTTCTGTGATGACCAAGTCAACCCGCGCGCGGGCTGGTGCCGCACTGCTCGCATTTGCCGCATGCAGCGTGGGGGCTCCCACCAATGTTGTGGCGCAACCTGCCGCGGCGCCCCAACCGCTCACCGGCTTTTCCGTCACCTATGGCATCGTGGCCCGGGGCGTGAACGTGGGCAGCGCCGCCTACGCCTTCACATTCGCTGACGGTCGCTACAGTGCAACGGCCACCCGCCGGGCCACGGGCGTGGCTCGCGAACTGGTGGGCACGCGACAGGACTATCAATATGCGGTTTCCGGCGTGTATGATGGCACGACCCTGCGGACCCGTTCGTTCCGGTCACAAGGCGGACGGCGCAACCGGGTGATCAATGCTGCCTTCACCGACACGACGGTGACGACCACGTCCAATCAGGACATCAACATGGGCAATCCGCCCGCCACACCGGCCCAGCGCTCAGGGGTGGTGGATGACATCACCATGCTCGGCCGGATGCTGGTTGCCCAGGGCAGCCCGTGCATCGGCACGGTACGGGTGCTGGGCGAAGGACGCCGCCGGTTTGATCTCGTGATGCGGCCCAACGGTACCCAGCAGGTGAATATCGCAGGCTATCGCGGTGCGGCTGTGCGCTGCGCCGTGCGATTTACGCCGGTCGCCGGATTCTCTGACCCGATCGATCCCGGCAATCTGACCTTCCTGTTTGCCCAATCGGGTGGCTATTTCGTGCCGATCCAGATCGAGATGCCGACCGAAGAGGCAGGCACTGTGCGGTTCCGGGCAACGCGCTTCAGTGTGTCGGGGCGGCGGTAAGGGCGGGCAGGCTCAGGCCGCACGCAGGTCCAGCTCTGGCGCGCTGTGATCGGTGCGCGCTTCCAGCGGCAAATGGATCGACACGGTCGTCCCCGCGCCCTCCTCCGACCGGATCGCGACCCAGCCACCCAGCATTTCGGCAAACCGGTGGACCAGCACCGAGCCGACCCCGCTGCGCCGTTCATTGGAATCGATCTGGCTGAACGCCGTGTGCTGGAGATCAAGCGGCATCAGCGGGCCATTGTCCCAGACCGTCAGCAAGACACCGCCCTGACGCGCACTGGCACCCAGCCGCACCACTGCGTCCGGTTGACCGGCCACCGCTTCCAGCGACTGACGGGTGATCGTGTACAGCATCTGATGCACCCGGGCGCTGTCGCCACGGATCATTCGAACCCCGGGATCGCACGCGACTTCGATCCGCACCGGAGCATCGGACAATTGCGACTGGACCATCGAAGCCACCGATTCCAGCGCCTCGGGAATGTTCACGTCCCCGATGTCGAGATCCATCTTGCCTGCCTCGATGAGGGCGAGTTGCATCAGCCGGTTGATGGTCTCCTCCAGTTCGCCTGCCGAGGCCGCCATCGCCTGGATGTAGCCGGTCTGGCCTTCGCTCAGCGGCCCGGCCACGCCCATCAACAGCATTTCGCCATAGGCCTTGATCGGGGTCAGCGGGTTCTTCAGCTGGTAGGCGATGTTGCGCACGAAGTCGGTTTTCAGCGCATCAGCTTCGCGGGCGGTGTCGGCTGCCAGTTGCAACTGGTCCTGATAGCGTTCGGCCCCGGTGATGTCGTCCCATGCCACCAGCGTGGCACCATCCGGCAGCGGCCGCGTGCGCCAGGACAGGATGCGCTCGTCCAGCAGGGTCAGGCGGCCTTCCGTATCGCGCCTGCTATGCGGCGACGGATCGCAGACACGAGCGCGCAGGTCATCCCAGTGGGCGGGATCCTCGCACAATTTGATCGCCGTCTCGCGCACGACTGCAAAGTCAGGTCGGGTTTCGAGGACCCCGGGATCGACCCGCCAGAGGGCACAAAAGGCACTGTTGGCCAGCTTCAATGTGCCATCACCTGCAAACACGCCTACGGCCTCCACCAGCTTGTCCAGCGTGGCGGCTTGCACGGCCATCTGGGTTTGATACTGGGCCTTCAGACTGGTGGTATCGGAGATATCTTCAAACAGCAGCAGCAGTCCGCCATCTGGTTGGCGCTGGCGCGCAAACCGCAAAATGCGACCATCAGGCATCCGCCAGAGATCGTCAGGAATGCTGCCAACCGCATCCTGATAGACCGACAATTCCTGCGTGCGCCATTCGCGATAGGTGCCCGGCTGGGCAAGCCTGCCCCGCTCGCGCAAATGATCCAGCCATTCGCCATGGGTCGGCCGGGCATTGAGCCAGGTGTCCTCCAGCTTCCACAGGCGTGCAAAGGCACGGTTGTAGAACACCAGTTCCTGATGGCGGTCGAACATCACAACCGCATCGTTGAGATGGTTCAGCGTTTCCACATGGGCCCGCACTTCCCGGTCAATCCGGGCCAGACGCTCGGCTTGGGCGGTCTGATCGAAGGCGAGGCCTGCCACGCCGTCCGGCAGCGGCTGATGGATGACTTCATAGCTGCGGCGCTGGCCGCCAGAGACGAAGCTGTGGCGTCCGGTGATTGGCTGGCCGGTCAGCGCCACGGCGGCGTCGGCCTCGACATTGCGGTCCAGCATCCCGGCTTCATCGGCCGAGCGCGCCTCGACAGCTGTCAGATAAGCCTGATTGGCCCAGACCAGACGCCCCGAACGATCCAGACGCCAGGCCAGCACCGGCGCCCGGTCCAGATCGGACAGGCGCTGTGCGGCTGATGGATCGGTGGTGAGCTTGATCCAGGCGCGCGGACCGGTTGTTCCGCCCAGCAGGGCAAGCCCGGCAATGCTGGTGGCAAAGCCTGCACCCCTGTCGCGAAGCGCGGTGATCCTTGGACCGATAGTGGGGTCGAGAGCTTCCAGACGGGCCACAAGTGGTGCCCCGGACAGTCCCTCTGATGGAAGCTCCAAGGCTCGTGCCAGTGTGGCACACTGGTCTGGCGAGGCCAGCAGTTCCGGCACGCCGGAATCGGACCTGCCGCCGCCAGACGAACCGGTCGCAGGCGACCAGACCAGCATGGCAGCGCCCAGCCGGTGAAGGACCGGATCCATAGCGCCCGATGCCAACGGGCGTCCGCCACGGACCTGAACCGATCTGGCCAGGCCATAGCCCGCCAGACCACCGGCAATCGCGGTGGCCACCAGTCCGGCAATCAGTCCTGCGCTTTCCACGGCGGAATTGCTCCTGTGCGGGCCTTGAACCCGGTTATCTGGCCAGCGAGATGGGCTGATTCTGCCAGACGTTAACCGGTGATCAATCTAGCTGAAGAAACGGTAAACAAAGGTTAACGCGCTGGACCATCAGGCGGCGTTTGTGCGGGTTTGCGAGCCACACCCACGCGACCGGGTCTGTCCCGATCCGGGTCGGGCGGACTGGCATGCGGTTTGCGTCGCCGGGGATGATCTGTTTTCAGGTCCCGTGCATGAACAAGACCTTTTCAACCCCGGACCTCCCTGCTTTGTGGTCCGGGGTTTCTTTTTTGCCTGTCAGCCCGGCAAGGCCTCCGGCCTCGCCGCGGAACGGACCGCAGAAATCGAATAGAGCACAAGCCCGCTCCAGATCAGGCCAAAGGTGATGGCGTGGCCGGGGGTGAAGGCTTCACCCAACACGATGCCGGTGGCGAATTGCAGACTGGGCGCGATGTATTGCAGCAGGCCAAGCGTCGTCATCGGCAGGCCGCGCGCGGCCAGCGCGAACAGGATCAGTGGAACCGCCGTCACCGGGCCGGACAGGGCCAGCAAGGTCTGGGTCCAGCTGGAGCCACCCGTGATATCCACGCCACCTCTGGCCAGATACACCAGAACCGCCACGGCCAGCGGCGCCAGAATGATGGTCTCCCACATCAGACCCGTCGCCGGGGCGACCGGCATCACCTTGCGGAAATAACCATAGGCCGCAAAACTCAAGGCCAGACCCAGCGCGACATAGGGGAATTGTCCGACCAGCACGGTCTGGTTCAATACGCCCAGCACGGCCAGCCCGATGGCCAGCATCTGCAACCGGTTGAGCTTTTCGGAAAACAGCACAACACCCAGTGCCACATTGATCAGCGGATTGATGAAATAGCCCAGACTGCTCTCGATCACCCGGTCATTGTCGATGGCCCAGATGTAGAGCACCCAATTGCCGCCAATCAGCAGAGCCGTCACGCTGAGCATCGCCAACGCCTTGGGTGGCACTTTCAGCACGCTCCAGGACCCGGCTGCGATCCGCCCGATCAGCAGTGCGCACGGGATGGTCCAAAACACCCTCTGGGCGGTGATCAGCCAGGGCGACATGCCTGCGAACAATTGCAGGATCAAAGGCAGCATGCCCCACAAGCCGTAAGCGCCCAAGGCCGCCAGCAATGCATTGCGCCTGACGGCAGGATCGGGCTGCGCAGGCGCGGCGGGGGCGGGTTGGGGATCAGACACGCACGGCGCTTATCCCAATTGCATGACAAGGCCAATGCGCCGTGCCAGCCGGGCTCAAGCCGCCCGCACCCCTTCCAGAACGCCCCGGAATCGCCCATGTGTCCAGCGTGACCATCATCCGCCTTCCCACCACTGTCATCAACCGGATCGCCGCCGGTGAGGTGATCGAGCGCCCGGCGGCTGCCGTCAAGGAACTGGTGGAAAACGCGCTGGATGCCGGTGCCCGAGACATCCGGGTTTTGATCGAGGATGGCGGTGCCACCCGGATTGTGGTGGAAGATGACGGCCATGGTATGGATGCCGCCGGACTGTCGCTGGCAGTGGAGCGCCATGCCACCTCCAAGCTGCCGGTGGCCGCCGATGGCTCGGTGGACCTGCTCGATATCCGCTCCATGGGTTTCCGGGGCGAGGCCCTGCCCTCGATTGGTGCGGTGGCCCGGCTGACGTTGACCTCGCGGGCGCAGGACGCCGGGGGGAGTGGTGCCTGGGAGATCGGCGTGGAGGGCGGCGATCTGGCTGCACCTCGCCCGGCCCGCTGGGGCGGACTGGCCAGCGGCACGCGGATCGAGGTGCGCGACCTGTTCTTTGCCACCCCTGCCCGGCTGAAGTTTCTCAAGGGCGCACGCGCCGAAAGCATGGCGGTGGGCGATACGGTGCGCCGTCTGGCGCTGGCCCGGCCCGATGTAGCCTTCACGCTGACCAGTGAAGGCCGGGTGTCATTCCGGGCACTGGTGGAAGGCGAAACCGACGAGGCAAGGCGCAAGGCACGGGTGGCTGCCGTGCTGGGCCGGGATGCCGCCGCCGATGCGCTCCAGATCGAGGCCGAACGTGCCGGTGTGCGCCTGACCGGGCTGGCGGGCCTGCCAATGGCGTCACGCGGGGATGCCCGCCATCAATATCTGTTCGTCAATGGCCGCCCGGTGCGCGATCCCTTGCTGCGCGGGGCTGCGCGTGCTGCCTATCAGGATGTGCTGGCCCGTGACCGCCATCCGGTGCTGGCGCTGTTTCTGCAGATGGACCCGCATCTGGTGGATGTGAACGTGCACCCGGCCAAGACCGAGGTGCGGTTCCGCGACCCCGGTCTGGTGCGCGGCCTTGTGGTCAGCGCGCTGCGCCATGCGCTGGCATCATCCGGCATTCAGGCCAGTGCGGGACTGAGCCGGGTGGCGCTGGGTGTGCTGGGCAGCGCTATGGGCAAGCCTCCAGCTGCGCCACAAACCGCATATCAGGGCTGGAGCCCGCAAGGCTGGGGTGGGTCTGTGCGACCGCCTGCAGGTGCCATCGATGCACGGCTGGAGGCGGCAAGCCTGCTCGGTGGTCTGGCCGAACCGTCCACCCGCACGTTCCACTCCGATCAGCCGGCCGCCCCCGCCCCGGCGCCAGACACCCACCCGCTGGGGGCCGCACGGGCCCAATTGCACACCACCTATGTGCTGGCCGAGACCAGCGACGGCATCGTGCTGGTTGATCAGCATGCGGCCCATGAGCGTCTGACGCTCATGAAGATGAAAGCCGCGATGGAAGGTACCGGGATTGCCCGCCAGCCCAATCTGATCCCCGAGATCGTGGACCTGGCGCCCGATGATGCCAGCCGTCTGCTGGATCATGCGGCAGAGCTGGAAGCCTTCGGCCTGGTGCTGGAGAGTTTTGGGCCGGGTGCCATTGCCGTGCGCGAGACGCCGGCCATGCTGGGCAAGGTCAATGCCGGGGGGCTGGTGCGCGATCTGGCCGATGATCTGGCCGCCCATGACAGCGCGCTGTCGCTGAAGGAACGGATCGACGAAGTCCTGTCCACCATGGCCTGCCACGGCTCGGTCCGCGCCGGTCGCAGGCTGAACCCGGATGAAATGAACGCCCTGTTGCGCGAAATGGAGGCGACCCCGCTTTCAGGCACCTGCAACCATGGCCGCCCAACCTTCGTCAAACTGTCGCTGGCCGACATCGAACGACTGTTCGGCCGCACTTGAGACTGCACGTCCCGGCACCCACATGCGAGACAGCCATTGACCGGCAAGGCCAAAGCCCGCAACCGGTTGTCATTCCAGTTTGAGGAGCTGCGGCCCGATGATCGCCCAACCGACCCGCCTTGATGACGAAGACGAAGAAGCCTCCAAGTCCGGCCCCGCGCCGAACATCGTGGAAAAGGCGCTGTTCAGCTCGCGAACCATCCTGTTGACCGGCGGGATCGATGACAAGCAAGCACGGTCTGTCTGCGAACGCCTGCTGGCCCTGTCGTCAGAAAGCGCCGAGCCGATCCTGCTGATCATCTCCTCACCCGGCGGCCATGTCGAAAGCGGCGACATGATCCATGACATGATCAAGTTCATCCCGGCCCCGGTGAATGTGCTGGGGTCTGGCTGGGTCGCCTCTGCTGGTGCGCTGATCTATGCGGCGGCTGAGAAGGAGCGCCGGTTCTCTCTGCCCAACACCCGTTTCCTGTTGCATGAACCGCGCGGTGGCGTGGGTGGTCAGGCATCGGACGTGGAAATCCAGGCCCGCGAGATCATCCGCATGCGCGGTCGCCTGAACCAGATTTTCGCCGACGCCACCGGCCAGTCGCTGGATCAGATCAAGGCCGACACCGAGCGGGACTATTGGATGAGTGCCGAAGAGGCCCAGGCCTATGGTCTGGTCGGCAAGATCGTGCGGACCCGGGCTGAAATCGGCTGAGCGTTCCGGACGTGCGCTGGCGCGCCTCACCGCATCCAGCGCACCACGTCCAGCAGGGTCGCCATGGCGCCCGCCACATAAGTTCCCGCCGCCGCACGCAGCACCTGCCGGGCGGCGTCGAGGTCACGGCCTTGCAGGAAGCCGCCCTGTTCCAGCACCGGCAGCGCGCGCTTGAAACTGGCGTCGATTTCCATCGGCAGGGTCAGCACATGCATCAGCACTCGGCCACCAAGAAGGGCCACAATCGCCCCCAGCTGGACGCCTGCCACCGCCGGGGACTTGATCAGGAGACCGATGATCGGGATCGACATCAGGATCCAGAAAGCGACTTTGTCCACTCCGGCCAGAGAGCCGGCCCATCGGGTGCGCGCCACCAGAAACCGGTCGCCGTCGCGATGCTGCACCGCGTGGCCGACCTCATGGGCTGCCACAGCGACAGCCGTGACTGATCGGCCTGTCAGATTGTCGGGCGACAGCCGCACAGCGCGCGCAATCGGATCATAATGGTCGGCGCCAGGTGTGGTTTCCTCCACCGGCACGTCCTGCAATCCGGCCTGATCGAGCAGATGACGGGCCAGCTCGCCCCCGGTGCCCGGCAGATCGGGCCGGTCAGCCGCGTGGCGCCA
>JALOSP010000028.1 GCA_025458365.1 Hyphomonadaceae bacterium | reverse complement strand
ATGGGTTGTGTGGCATGGGGTGTAGTTGCTGATCGACGGGCTTTGCGACGCAGAGAAGCTTGGGAAGCAGAGAGGAAGGCTCGCAATGAGGCCCGTCTCGCTGGGCAACAGTCCAATCCATTGGGGTGACGCATCTGTTCGAGACAGTGCGGCGCCAAGAGATTGCGCGTATCAAGCCTTGCCCCCTCTCAGCGGATTGACCAACGGAACATCGCGGAAATGTCGCTCGTTGTCGGTCACCAGAATGCACTCATTGGCCAGCGCCACTGCAGCAATGATGGTGTCAAAGCCGCTGCGCGGCTGACCGCTGCGAACACCCTCTGCCATGAGCCGACCCCAGATCAGGGCCGCCGCCGCATCGAAGGGAAGGATACGACCGGCGAACAGGGCAGGCGGTCCGTCTGGCCCATCAAACCAGCTCTGAAGCTGGTTGCGCTTCCTGCCTGCGGGCAGGACCTCGATGCCTTTGGTGATTTCAGCGAGTGTCAGGCTGGCAATGTGCAGTTCCGCGTCTTCGCGCGCCGCCATCCAGTCCACAAGCGACGCCGATGGTTCTGGCTGGATCAGATTGCTGATGATGTTGGTGTCCAGCAGGAAGGCGGTCAAAAGCTGACAGCCCTGTCGTCCTCATCTGGCCGGGTCAGATCGAGTTCGCTGCCAACAGCTGGTGAACGCCGGAGCGCCGCGAGAATTCCACCTCTCGTTCCGTCCCGCACGGCAATCGACGATGTCAGCACAGAGCGGGTCGCTTCGGCTTCTGCGTCATCGAGCGCCAGCTTCCGCGCCAGAGCCTTGATCAGCGTCCGGTCGCTGTCTCGCGCCAGCACTTCAAAGCGTTTCAAGCCCTTTTTGGCGAGCCGGTCACGATAGGCGGCAAGAGCGCGGTCTTGTGCGATGGACATTGGCACACCTCCACTGTTCTGGATATATATCCGGAAAGTGCGCTTCTCGCAAGTTCATCCACCTGTTTTGAAATGGAGCGCGCAGCACCGGCTGCGCCATGTTACCCATCGCCACTGCGGAGCAGGTGCTCCGCGGCCCTGTTCACGCGAGCCCGCCTTAACCCGCATCCCCCAGCACGCCCACCCGCTGGGCCAGGGCGGCGGCCATGAACTGGTCGAGGTCGCCATCCAGCACGCCGGAGGTGTCGGAGGTTTCGACCTCGGTGCGCAAATCCTTCACCATCTGATACGGCTGCAACACGTAAGACCGGATCTGGTGGCCCCAGCCGATGTCGGTTTTCTGGTCTTCCAGCGCGTTGGCAGCAGCCTCGCGCTTTTGCAGCTCCATCTCGTAGAGCCGGGCACGCAGCATCTTCCACGCGATATCGCGGTTCTTGTGCTGGCTGCGCTCCTGCTGGGAGGCGGCCACAATGCCTGTGGGGATGTGGGTCAGGCGCACGGCCGAATCGGTCTTGTTGATGTGCTGGCCACCGGCGCCAGATGCGCGATAGGTGTCGGTGCGCACATCGGACGGATTGATCTCGATCTCGATGGTGTCGTCCACCACAGGATAGACCCAGATCGAGGCAAAGCTGGTGTGGCGCTTGGCGGCACTGTCAAACGGGCTGATCCGAACAAGCCGGTGCACACCGCTCTCGGTTTTCAGCCAGCCATAGGCATTCTCGCCCTTGACCAGCAAAGTTGCCGACTTGATGCCTGCCTCATCGCCTTCGGAGACGTCGATTTCTTCCACGCTCATGCCGTGGGCCTGGGCCCAGCGCACATACATCCGGCGCAGCATGTAGGCCCAGTCGCAGCTTTCGGTGCCACCGGCACCGGAATTGACTTCCAGATAACAATCGTTGCCGTCTGCCTCGCCAGACAGCAGGGCTTCCAGTTCAGCGCGCGCGCCACGGGCCTGGGCATCCTTCAAGGCTGCCACCGCTTCGCCAACCATCGCCTCGTCGCCCTCGGCTTCGGCCAGTTCGACGAGTTCGAGATTGTCGGTCAGATCGGATTGGAGCGCACGTAAAGCCGCAATCGAGGCCGCCAGCCGGTTGCGTTCGCGCATCAGGGTCTGGGCCTTCACCGGGTCATTCCACAGGCTGGGGTCTTCGCTGATCGCGTCCAGCTCGTCGAGGCGGCGCAAGGCGACGTCCCAATCCAGCCGACGCTTCAGCAACTCGACCGAGCGCGAGATTGCCGCGCTCAAGTCCGCAATGTCTGCACGCATGATATTCTCCAGAGTCCGGCAGGGCCGATAAAGCTTGTGCACGTTTCGTTTCCATGGAAACGAAGTTGTGCACCAGACCTTTGATTTTGATCAGTTTGCTTGCATTCAGATGATTCCATCTGAATGCAAGAAAATTGATCTGTGCGCCGGTCCGTCCAGCGGCCCGGCGCATGGTGGTCGCAAGTTCATGGTCGCAACAGGACCAGGCGCTCTGACCCGATACAGGATCAGCCCGGTGCGGCGCTGCCCTGTTCACGCTGCTGGCGCCGCTCGCGGCGGCGCGGGCGTTCGTCTTCGTCCTGATAGTTGCTCTCTGACTGTGCTGCACGTGCCGCAGCAACCCCACCGGTCCGGAGCGCCGCCAGGGCAGCCTGCGCGCCTGCCGGATCGCTTTGCAGCTGGGCCAGAATGCCGATCCGGCTTTCGGTCTCGATTTCGCGCAACACCTCGTTCGAGGGCTCGAATTGCTCGATCGGGTGATCGGCCAGTGCGGCCATCATGAATTGACGGAAGATCGGTCCGGCAAGCTTGCCCCCCGAAGCCCCGCCAAAGATCGTGCGCGGCCGGTCATAGCCAACATAAACGCCCGTGGCATAGCTCGGCGTGAAGCCGACAAACCAGGCGTCGCGATAGTCGGACGTGGTGCCTGTCTTGCCTGCCACCGGGTGCGAGAACTGGGCGGGCTTGCCGGTGCCGCGGGTGACGGCCTCGCGCAGGATCGACGACATCTCCCACGCGGTACGCGCACTGACCACCTGCACGCCCCAAGGCTCCAGCTTTGGAGGCCCCAGACGGGCGTCATAGGCGCCGTCACAACTGGCGCAAGCGCGACGGTCGGAGCGCCAGACAGTGCGACCGGTGGAATCCTGGAGCCGGTCGTAGAACACAGGCGGGATATAGCGCCCGCCATTGGGAAACACCGCAAATGCCGACGTCATCTTGAGGACGGTGGTTTCGCCCGCACCCAGCGCCATCGTCAGGTCATTGGGCAGGTCGTCATAGACCCCAAACCGGCGCGCATAATCGGCCATGCGGCGCATCCCGACACGCCGGGCGATCCGCACGGTGACTGTATTGCGTGAAAGCACCAGCGCCTGGCGCATGGTCATCATGCCGTAATAGCGCCGGTCGGCGTTTTCCGGGCTCCAGCCGCCGCCCCGGATCCGGTTGTCGGAGACTTTGGTTTCCGGCGTCATCCCTTGTTCGAGTGCCGCAGCATAGAAGATCGGCTTGATTGATGAGCCCGGTTGCCGTTGCGCCTGGGTTGCCCGGTTGAAGCCTGAATCTTCGAGATCATACCCGCCGGCCATGGCGATCACCCCGCCGGTGTGGACATTGACCGAGGCCAGCGCGCCCTGGATCGCGTCAGACCGGCGCAAGCGGAACTCGCGGTCGGAGCCTGCACGCTGCAGCCAGACAAACTGGCCATCGGCCAGCGCCCGCCCGGATCGGGCGGCCCAGTCCTTGTCCGGCTGAGGAACTGGAACCTTCCGCCCGTCATCCAGCCCGTAGTTCTGGCCGTTGTCGAGGACGATCCCCAGCACCGGACGGCCCGACGGGCGCCAGTAGCGTGCCGCCCTCAGCTTGTTCAGCCATTGATCGTCTGCGGTGGTCATGCCGACTGCGCCGCCAAATCGTGACTGGCGGTTGGGGTTGACCCGGTTGAGTCCGCGTTGAAGCGCCGTGCGGGCGGCGGCCTGGGTGTCGAGGTCCACAGTCGTGCGCACGATGAAGCCGCGCGCATAGGGTGCATCGGCACCAAACCGGCGGATCAGGTCGCGGCGGACCTCTTCGACGAATTCACCGGCCTGTGGATCGGTCCAGGATCCCCGTGGCTTGGGGTCGGTGGGCAGTGGCTGGGCCAGGGCCTCGGCGCCCTGTGCCGGGCGGATGAAGCCGTTGTCGACCATCTGGCCGATCACATATTCCCGCCGGGCGAGGGCCCGGTCAGCATGCCGTGTGGGGTTGTAATTGTTGGGCGCCTTCGGCAGCACGGCCAGATACGCCGCGTCGGCCAGACTGATGTCACGCACGGACTTGCCGAAATAGGTCTGCGAAGCAGCTTCCACTCCATATGACCTGAAGCCCAGAAAGATCTGGTTCAGGTAGATTTCCATGATCTGGTCCTTGGTCAGGACTTCCTCGATCCGCAACGACACCAGCGCTTCACGGATTTTCAGCACGAACCGGTCCAGCGTGTTCTTCGGACGGGCATCGGCGAGCAGCACATTTTCGGCCACCTGCTGGGTGATGGTCGATGCGCCTTGCATCCGGCGCTCACCAAAATTGGTGATATTGAACAGCACCGCGCGGCCCACACCCATCGGGTCCACGCCCCGGTGGCTGTAGAAGTTCTTGTCCTCGGCGCTCATGAAAGCGGCGATCACATGATCGGGAATCTCCTCCAGCGGCACGAATGCCCGGTTTTCGCGGGCAAACAGACCGATCTGGCGCCCGTCAGCCGAGAACACCCGCGAGGAGACAGCCGGGCTGTAGCTGGCCAGTTTCTGGTGGTCGGGCATGCCAGACACCGCCATGGAGAGCAGGGCGATCACTGCAAACAGGACCAATGCGGTGCCGGTCAGTGTGGCCAGGGCCAGCATTTTCAGAAAAACCCGCATCGTATCAGTCTCGTGATGAAGTCTGAGGGCCCAGTTCGCCCGATGGGCGATTATGGCTGCATCTGCCGCCGACTGAAAGCACCTTTTCGCAGGGCTGCCTGGTCTGTTGCGGCAGACGGCCTGCCTGCCATGCCTCTACTTGCTGCCGACTGGTGCGGCACCTGCCGAACCGGGGCGCGCGTCGAAATAGCGGATGATCGCATTGGCCGTTGCACGCATCTGCCGGTCCCTGAATTGCGGATCGCGCAGCCGTGCTTCGTCCTCCAGATTGGTCATGAAGCCCATCTCCAGCAGCACGGCAGGCACGGTGGGCGACAGCAGCACGAAGAAGCCAGCCACCCTGTGAGACGACCGGGTCAATGGCCCGACTTCACCAAGCCCCGTCAGCAATGTCTGGGCAAACAGCGCCGACTGGTTGGTCGTGTCACGCCGGGTGAGGTCATTGAGGATGTCGGCAACCTCCCGGTCGTCAGCGACCGACTCCGGTACGATACGCCAATTGTCGTTGTTCAACAGTCTGCGGGAGCGTTGCGAGCCTTCCTCGGACAGGGTGTATACCGTGGCACCATTGACCCGCGCCTCAGGCGGGGCCGCATCGGCGTGCAGTGAAATGAACAGGTCGGCCCTGCGGTCTCTGGCGATGGTGATGCGTTGCTCGAGCGTCAGATAGACATCGGTCGAACGGGTCATCACGATGTCAAACCGGCGATCCCGTCGCAGGTAATCGCGCAGGACCAATGCGCTGGCAAGCGTCGCCTGCTTTTCGTAGAAGTCCTGTGCCTGATTGAGTGCACCTGGATCGCGTCCGCCATGGCCGGCATCGATCACGATCACATAGCGCGCCTTGCGGGCCGGTCCTCGCGGGTCGGCGCCTCTGGCAGGGGCTGCCTGGGTTGCTTGCGGCATCCGGCCTTCGCTGATCAGCGGCAACGCGGCAAACGCTTCGGGCGTGGCAGGCGCCAGCGTGATCCGCAGCACCCGTCCACCCAGCCGGTTGTCCAGCGTATGACTGGTCACGGTGACCGGCTGGGCAAGGTCGAGGACGAAACGCGATTCGGTCTGCGACTTCTGGGCAAACCGCACCCCGCCCACCGCACCTGCACCGGACGCGCGTCCGCTGGATGCGTCCCGGAAGTTGAAGTCCACCCGGGCAGTATCGATCACCAGCCGCCGGGTTGGATTGGAGAGAGCGAAGATCCGGTATGGAACAGCCCGGTTCAGGGCAATTTCGATGACGGTCGCCTCGCCATCGGCATTGACAGTCAACCGCGTGGCGCTGGCAGCAGCCGGAATGCCTGTGCCACCCGCCGCATCCTGGCGCCGCGGACCCCCGGGTGCTGCTTCCGTTGCCGTGGCAGCAACGTTACCCGCCGTTTGAGCGCTTGCGCCATCACGGACAAAGACCTGTGCCACGAACACGACAAAACCGATGATGCAGGCGATCAGCACCAGAATCCGGATCAGCGGCAGGCGCGGATGCGCCGGTCCCGCGAGCGGTGCGTCAGACTGTTCGAACGGTGTGCGGTGATCTTCCGGTTTGCGGTCTGGCATGAAACGTGGACTTTGGTCTGGTGCGGGCAGTGACGCGCGGGCAAGGCACCGCGCAAACCGACCGTCAATCCTTCCAAGATTACCGGTATTCGTGTCTGTGCGCAAAATCCAACTTCATCACCTTGAAGACATAGGTGCCTTGACGGGGCTGGGCATTCACAAGGGCAGGGGTGTTCAGGAGGACGGGGCGTTGCGATTGTGCGGGCGTGCCTGACATCGCCACTTTCCATTTGGCCGAAAGTAAGACAATGGTGTGATGGACGGCGTACGTGTCCTTCGGGATGCCCTGCCGTCGTCGTTTCCGGGCTGCCTCGAGCGGCACGCGCGCGACATGTCTGTCAAACTTCGGCCGCTTCCGCCAGAAGGATCCTCGATTGATGGCCTCACGCGCCAACGCATCCGTGACCCAGCCCGTTTCCGGGCACAGGTCACAGCCCGTTTCCGGGTACGGGTGCGCGCGAATGTCGGCCCAAGGATCACTGGCGCCAGTCCGGCTGCCAAACCCCTTTTTATCAATGCGCGCGCCGAGGGCCGCCCAGGCGAGGTTGATCCCGCCACGGCCGGTGTCTGGCGGCGCAGGAGCCCCATTCAATGACCAAGCAAATGCTGATCGACGCAGCACACCCGGAAGAGACCCGGGTGGTTGTCGTCAACAAGGGACGCGTTGAAGACTTCGATTTCGAAACCTCCGCACGCGAACAATTGCGGGGCAATATCTACCTCGCCAAGGTCACCCGGGTCGAGCCGTCGCTTCAGGCGGCCTTCGTCGAATATGGCGGCAATCGCCACGGCTTCCTCGCGTTCGGCGAAATCCACCCGGACTACTATCAGATCCCTGCGGAAGACCGGGCCGCGCTGATCGCCGAGGAAGAGGCTGCCGCTGCGCGCCACGCCGAGAATGATGACGATCCCGGCGATGATGATGGCGACCTTGGCCGTCAGCGCCGGGCTGCACAGCGCAAGTACAAGATCCAGGAAGTGATCCGCCGCCGTCAGGTGTTGCTGGTCCAGGTTGTCAAGGAAGAGCGTGGCAACAAGGGTGCGGCGCTCACCACCTATCTGTCGCTGGCCGGGCGCTATTGCGTGTTGATGCCCAACACCCCGCGCGGCGGCGGCATCAGCCGCAAGATCACCGCCCTGGGGGATCGCAAGCGGCTGAAGAAAGTCGTGTCAGAGCTGGAATTGCCGAAAGGCATGGGCCTGATCATCCGGACAGCCGGTGCAAAGCGGACCAAGACCGAAATCAAGCGCGATTACGAATATCTGATGCGCCTGTGGGATGACATCCGCGAACGGACCTTGAAGTCGATGGCGCCTGCGGCGATCCATTCGGAAGACAATCTGGTGAAGCGCGCGATCCGCGATCACTATGACAAGGACATCGACGCGGTTCTGGTGCAGGGCGAGCATGCGTATCGCGAAGTCAAGGACTTCGCCAAGATGCTGATGCCCAGCCATGCACGCAAGGTTCAGCCCTACAAGGGCACCACACCGCTGTTTGCCCGTCTTGGCGTCGAGCAGCAGCTGGCCTCGATGCACGATCATACCGTGCGGCTGAAGTCGGGTGGCTACATCGTGATCAACCAGACCGAAGCGCTGGTGGCGATCGACGTGAACTCGGGCAAGGCCACCAAGGAGCGTTCGATTGAATCAACCGCCCTGAAGACCAATCTGGAGGCCGCCGAGGAGGCTGCGCTGCAGATGCGCCTGCGCGATCTGGCCGGTCTGGTGGTGATCGACTTCATCGACATGGAAGAAAGCCGCAACGACCGGGCGGTGGAGAAGAAGCTCAAGGACGCCCTGCGCAATGACCGGGCGCGGGTCCAGATGGGCAAGATCTCCATGTTCGGCCTGATGGAAATCTCGCGCCAGCGCCGCCGCACCGGCGTGATGGAAGGCACCAGCCACATCTGCGAAGTCTGCGATGGTTCGGGGCGTGTCCGCTCGTCGGACAGCACCGCGCTGCAGGCATTGCGCGACATCGAGACAGCCACCGGCGGGCGCCGCAATGCTGAAGTCGCGCTTCATGCAGATACTGAGACCGCACTCTATTTGCTCAATGAAAAGCGCGCCTTCCTGGTCGAAGTCGAAGAAACCCGTGGGCTGGTGATCCGTGTGATCGCTGATTCCGGGCGCCGTCGTGGCAGCTATGCGTTCGAGATCGTCGAGCCGGGCGAAGCCTTCGCAGAGCCTGATCTGCCCGTGATCGAACCGGTGATCGATGACGAAATCGACGAGGAACTGGACGAAGACGATATCGTCCATGATGACGCCGAAACCGAAGGCGATGGTGAACCTGCAGCAGCGCGCGACAATGGCGATGATGCTGGCGAGGATGGCAACCGCCGCCGTCGCCGCCGCCGTCGCGGGCGTCGTGGTGATGGAGAACCGGTTCGCGCATCGGGGCCGCGTGGCGAGGATGATGGGGCTGGCGAGTTTCCTGCCGAAGTCGACACTGCTGCCGGTGACGAGGACGAGGACGGCGAACCTGACGAAGAGCGTCCTGGCGATGGTGAGGCAGCCGAATCGCTCGCGGATTCCAACCGCCGCCGCCGCCGTCGTGGACGTCGTGGCGGCCGCCGCCGTCGCC
>JALOSP010000412.1 GCA_025458365.1 Hyphomonadaceae bacterium | reverse complement strand
GTCTGTGGCTCCAGCTTCCTGCCCGACGGCAAACATCACCTCGACCGCTCCAGCATTCTGAAACGTCAGGGTCACGGGCACCGGACCATCTGCCCCAAGATCGGATTTCACGCCAAACAGCATCAGGTGATCGCCACCACTGGCGAGGTTCAGCGTTCCGCCAGCCGGCAGATCAAACCCGTCAACCTTGCGCATCTGCATCATGCCGTCGGCCATGGTGTGGGTGTGCAATTCCACGCTGGCCGCAACCGGCGTGCTGGCTGCAATCAGCCTGTCAGGCGCGCCGGGGTTGGTGATCGTGATGAATCCGGCCGTCACATCGCGCCCGCCGGGAGGCTTGCGGATCGTGGCACCGCTGGCCTGAAATGGTCCTGCGGCCGTGGCATCGGCGGCCTTTGCAGCAGCGACCCCGGCCTCTGGCGAGGTGGCGGGGGCTGGTGCGTCTTGCGCGCCACACCCTGCCAGCAGCAGAGCGGTCAGGGCAAGGACGGGGATCTGCTTGATGGTCATCATTCGTGCTCCACGATCAGGGGCGGGACAGTTTCAGGGTCGGGTCGAGCTGGCGGCCGCGCCAGCGCATGCGCCAGCACAGGTGCGGACCAGTCGCGCGGCCACGGGCGCCCACATGGCCGAGCTGGACGCCCCGTTGCAGCCGCTGGCCAACCCGTACATCGACCCTGTTCATGTGCAGATAGGTCGTCATCAGCCCCTGCCCATGGTCCAGCGTGACCATGCCGCCCTCGTAGAACATGTCAGTCTCGGCCATCACCACGATCCCCGAGGCCGGTGCCCGGATCGGTGTTCCAGTTGCCGCGCCCATGTCCACGCCGTAATGCGGGCGCTGCAACGCCCCGTTCAGACTGCGTTGGGCGCCCCACGGGCTGGTGATCCTGACATTGTCCAGCGGCCAGTCAAAGCTTTCCAGCCAACCGGTCTCGCGGTCATCCACGCTGCCAAATGCCCGTTGCTTCAAAGCGGATTCGCTGCGGATCCTTGCCATGGCACTTTCGGGTGGATTGACGGTCGCCGACGGCAGGCCGCGAATGCTGCGGACAACATAATCCCGTGCGGTTACCGCAATCCGGGCACTGGCGGTCTGTCCATCGGGGGCTGTCGCGCTGACAATCGTTTCTGCCGGTGCGTCCCGGTCAAAGCCAGCAATGAACCGGCCCGCGCCATCCGGCTGGACGGCGATATCATCAACTGTCACCACGGCGCCAGGCACAGTCTGGCCAATCAGAAAACCAGACTGCCGCACAGTCGATGCGATCTGCAGCACGTGTCCACCGGCTTGCCGGGACCCTTGAGCGACTGTGCGCGCCTGCGCGGTTCCTGCCGGCAGGGCCAGGCCGACAAGCGCCCCAGCAAGCCACTGCCTCCGGTCTGGATGACCGGACGCCTCGGGTTCGGCCTGATCGCAACAGGGGCACGGCCCGGTGTCAGATTGCATCGGCCACGGCCTCCAGTGCAGGGCTCAACGAGCGGTTGCCGCCAGGATACGGCTGGCTGCAATCTCGCCGCTGGCATAGGCCTCCTGCAGGTCCGGTGACCAGTAGCGGAGATCATCCAGAGCGATTCTCTGGCCCGTGATCGCGCAACGCACAAATGTGCCATGACGCAAGACAGCAAAGTCAGGCGTGCTGTAATGCAGCACTGCTTCGCCGGGTTCGCCCTGTTTGAGTGACTTTAACATGCATGCTTCATAGCGTGGTTTGGTCGCTTCGGCCAGATGCGTCGGGCTTGCGCCCTGCAGCCCTCATGAAAAATTTTGAATTCTCAATCAGAGACCACTTGTGTTCGATTGTGCATGACGCCCTGTTTGTGGAATATTTTAGTTATATTATGCCTTCTTATCCCCTTATCGCCAACAAGAGGGCTGGATGTTGGTATGTGCGCCCCCAGGTGCTGTGTGGATCGATAGAGCCTGCCAGTGCCGGGGACAGTTTTCGAAGGCCCTCCAAGTTGCGGGAGTGGCCCTCCCGGGTGGTCGTGGGGGGCGCGCCCTCCATTGGCCAAGGATCGAATGTGGCACCATAGAGCAGCCAGGTTTCGAATTGCAGAGCATAGGCACCGCCTGCGACCGGCAGCTCGGCCTGGTCCAAAGGGTGGACCGGGTCCGAAAGGCTGATCTGTCCGGCTCGCCCTTCCAAAGGCAAGTCGAACCCCGGTAAAAGCGCGCCAATCTGGGGCCCGCAAGCCAGCACGCACACGTCTGCAACGCCGATCGCATCACCATGTGGATTGCGGCAAGCCCAGCCCCCGGCTTCCAGTGCGACGGACCCGATGGCAGTGTCGATCACGGGCAGACCCGCGAGCAGATAGTTGCGGAGGGCGTGTGGAAACACCACGCCACCAGCGCGGTGTACAAGGTGCCCGCGCTGATCGCCGCTCAACATGCGGGGCGGCAGCGGCGGGTCGGCGATCAGGTCTGCCATCCTCGGCGCATCGCGTTCAGCCCTGGGACGCTCGGTCACGTCGATTCGCTGGAAGCAGGTGGCCGGCAATTGCCCCAGCCGGTCTGCGGCCAGCAGGAAGGCCGCCTTGTGAAACCGTGCCGTTGCGGTGTCGCCACGGTCCAGTCGGGGCATGACCAGTGCTGCTGGGTTGTTGCTCGCCTTGTATCGTCCGCAAGGGTCTGGATCGATCACCGTGACGGACAGGCCGCGCTGGCGCAGGGTGAAAGCGGCAACGGCTCCTGCTACCCCGCCGCCGACGACAATGGCTGATTGGGGGTTGGCCTCTGCGTGTCCTTCGTGGCGGGCGGGTTTGACCGCCTGCAGCCGGTGCTTCTTGTGGCCGTGGCCGGGAAGCCGGTTCACGGTGAAACCGGCTGACTCCAGACCGTCGCGGACACTTCGGGCCGCACTGTAGGTGGCCACAACGCATCCAGGAGCCGCGCAGCGATAGACGTCATCCAGAAGCGCGGGCGACCACATCTGCGGATTTCTCGACGGGGCAAAACCGTCCAGAAACCACGCATCGGCCTGCAGGATCGCGCGCGGCAACATCTCTGCAGCCGAGCCAACATGAACGGTTAGCGTGACCCGCCAGCCCTCGAACGTCAGCCGTTGCACGCCATACGCCTGGACCGGCCAGCGTGCCAGGAGCCGCTCAGCCAGTGGCGCCAGCTCTGGCCAAGCCGACAGGGCACGCGCCGCATCAGCCTGCTCCATCGGGTGGGCCTCGAATGTGACAAGGTGCAACCAGCCATCATGATGGCGCGTGTCGAGCCAAAGCCTGATTGTCGCCAGAATGTTCAATCCGGTGCCAAAGCCCAGTTCGCCAATCGTGAAGGCGGGTCGCCCCTGCCAGCGCTCTGGCAGGCCGCATCCAGACAGAAATACCGTCTCTGTCTCGGCGAGCCCCCCGCTGCGGGAGTAGAATCCATCGTTATGGTCAAGGTCGTTGGGAAAGCCGTCAGGCTCGAACGCAATCCGGGGCGGGGCAGGCAGGCGGGGCATGGGCCGTGTTTGGTGCTTTGGAGCGGTTGTTGAAAGTTTTGTTCTCTTGTGGAAGCAGCCACTAAAAGGTTTGTACCATTCTAACATAGTAAGAGCAAAAAAGTTGCCTCAGTGGATGAGAAAGCAGCAAGGGCAGCTAGAAAGCGGAAATCTACTATGTGGATTAAGTACAGGCAATCTAGAGACCATAGCAATGTCATTGAATATAAAAAGGCACAAAATAATGCTGTTAGAGAATACAGGAAGGCTTAGCGAAATTTTGAAAAGAAGTTATCCAAGGACTTAAAGGCAAATCTTAATGCTTACATAAGATCTAAAACAAAAGTTAAGGACTCGGTGGGACCTTTACTTAACCTGAATGGCAAACTTGTTTCAGATAATGAAGAAATGTACAATATACTAAATAAGTTTTTGGGACCTGTTTTTACTGGGAAAAGGATTTTAATCAATTATCGGAAATTAAAAATCGGTTTATAGAGAACAGTGATCACATTTTGCATAGTGTTGACATTACTCGGGAAATTTTAAGTGATAGGTTAAGACAACTAAAAAATAATTAAGCTCCGGGTGTGGATAAAATTGTATGAAGATTGTTAATTGACAATGCTGATGTTT
>JALOSP010000027.1 GCA_025458365.1 Hyphomonadaceae bacterium | reverse complement strand
GCGCCTGTTACGTGCGATCAGCCCGCTTCGACGGCGTCCTGCGCCAGCAGCCGGACCAATTCGACAACCTTTTTGCGTTGGCCGGGGTGGATCAGTCGGGCATATTCGGCCAACAGTTCCAAGGCGCCGGGTGCGGCCAGCAACGCAGCGGTGGACAAAGGCTCTGGTGCGCTGGCATCGACTTCGGCTTCGGCCATGCCTGCCGGTGCCGTCGGCTTCAGGCCGTCGAAGAAGAAGCCTGCCTCGACACCCAGGATCCCGCAGAGCTGGAACAGGCGGCTTGCACCCACACGATTCTGGCCGCGCTCGTACTTCTGGACCTGCTGGAACGAGATGCCCAAAAGTTCACCCAGGCGATCCTGACTCATGCCCATGCCTTCACGGCGCTGCTTGAGACGGCGCCCCACATAGGCATCGATCGGGGTGGACCTGCGTTCATTTGACATCTTGCATTCTCTCCTGCGTCACCCTCGTTACTGGAGGTGACGCCTGTGTCAATCACGGAATTGCGATTGGTTGCATTTCAAGCGAGGCCGTTACAGTTAATCGCGATACACCATGAACGTGCACCAGCTGTCAATTACCCACGGATACAGGCAAGCGTGCGCGCGCCAGACGTGTGCCGTCCCGGGTGGAATCCAGGACGCGTCCATAGGGATCCACAATAGCCGACCAGCCGCCACTGGCAGCCCGAACCAGAGGTTGTCCCGTTTCGATTGCCCTCCATCTGGCCTGATTGAAATGCTGATGCGGGCCGAGGCCGTCGCCGTACCAGCTGTCAACCGACACATTGACGATCCATTGTGTCACCCCGGTGGCAGCCGGATTGAAGCCGGGAAAAATGACCTCGTAGCACACCCGCGCGTCGGCTGGCGGCAGGCCGGGGATGGTCAGGACGGAAGGGGCAGGAGCTGATATCATATCGCCTTCATAAGCGATCAAATCATCCACACCGAGGGCAGCAAAGGCGTCGCGAAATGGCAGATATTCGCCAAATGGCACCAGATGATGCTTGTCAGCCAGCCCAATGACAGCAAGGCTGGACGGATCGCCGGGCGTCGTATTGCGCAACGCGATCATCGAGTTGTGGAGGTTGGTCCCCATCCCCCGCAAGTCGCGACGGATCGTGCCGACAATCAGCGTGCGGTCACCAAGCCGGGCACCGATGTCTGACAGCAAGCCCTCATTTTCCATCAGGAAGACCGGGAAGGCTCCTTCAGGCCAGACGATCACATCGGCGCCCTGTGCTTCAGGGCTGTCGAGCAACCGCAAATAGGCATCCTTGATCCGGTCAAGATTCGCCCGGTCAAACAGCTCTTTCATGGTGAACCCGGCCTGACCGGCGGCTATCACTGGCTGGGTATCGGATGTCGCAGGCGGGGCAGACAGCCGCACACCGCCATAGGCCAGCGCGGCAAGCGTGGCCGAAGCCGCCACCGCCCACACCGTCCGCCATCCTGATAGGCCTGCAACCGCCGGTGCAGCCAGCATCAGCAGCGTCAATAGACCCACCCCATGCGGGCCGACCAAAGCAGCCGATTGCGACATCAGCCCACCGCCGCTCCAGACATAGGCTGGCAGGTTCCACGGAAATCCGGTGAACAGAACAGACCGGCCGACCTCCACTGCACTGAACACAAGGGCAAAGACTGGCAGCGCCAGGGCGCCCCGTGGCTTCAGCATGGCGAATGCTGCCCCGGCCACGCCCCAGAACAGGGCAAGCCCCGCAGGCAGAATGCTGATGGCCAAGGGCATCAGGGCGGCAAACTTCTCGGCATCGACCAGAAATGCCTCGCCAACCCAGCTCAGGCCGAAGAAGAAATAGCCGAATGCGAAACACCAAGCGCGTCCGAATCCGGACCCCAGCCGCGCCTTCGCAGAACCCGCCTGCGCCGACCCGGCGAGCAAGACCAGCAACACACTGACCCCGATGCAGAAGGCAGGCCATATATGGAAAGGCGCCAGTCCAAAGACGCTGATCGCGCCTGCCACAAATGCGATCATACCGGCCCGCCACCCGGCCCGGTCCTGAAGCCATGTCCGGGCCAGTCCGGCTTTTGCCAGCACCCCGTCAGCTGTCATTGGCGCCTGCCGCGATGGTGGCAGGCTCACCGCGGGCATGTTCGGGTGCGCGCAGTCGAACCTTCCTGATCCTGCGCGCATCGACCTCGACCACCTCGAACTCGTAGCCATTGGGATGCTTCAGCAACTCGCCCCGCTGGGGGATCCGCCCGGCGATGGCAAACACCAGGCCGCCAATCGTGTCGATCTCGTCTTCCATGTCTTCCATGGCAAAGTCGGCACCGGTCTGTTCCTGCAGCATGTCCAGCTCGACACGGGCATCGGCTTCCCAGCGCCCGGTGTTGAGCGCCACCAGCATCTCGGCGGCATCGTCATCATACTCGTCATCGATTTCGCCGATGATTTCTTCCAGCAGATCCTCGATCGTGACGAGGCCGTCCGTGCCGCCATATTCGTCGATCACCAGCGCCATCTGGCACCGCTTGGTCCGCATCTGCTTGAGCAGATTGGGCAATTGCAACGAGGCCGGGACGAACAGAACCTCACGCTTCAGCTTGGCAAGCAGCCGTTCATCAGGCTGGTGCGGTACGGTGCCATCTTCCTGCGGTGTCAGGCAGGCGAGTACGTCCTTCACATGCACCATGCCGACCGGGTGATCGAGCACATCGGTATAGATCGGAAACCGCGAGTGCTGGTGCTCGGCAAAGGCGCGGGCGACTTCACCCAGGGTCGTATTGATCTCGATGGCAGCAATGTCAGCACGCGGCACCATGATCTCGCCCACCCGGATCCGGTCGAACGAGGCCGCAGCAATGATCATCTCGCGCTGGTTTTCGCCCAGCGCCTCGCCGGATTCGGCGCGTTCGCGCAGCACTTCGACTGGGTCGGCATGGGTTGTGGCATCCTTGCGTCGGAGGCCCCGGGTCAGGCGCTGGAAGAGCCCGATCCGTGTGCCATTGGCCTCGACGCGACTGGAACTGTCGTCGCTCATGGGTCCTCATATGGGTTGGCGATGCCCAGTGCTGCAAGACACTCGACTTCCAGCCCCTCCATCTCGGCTGCCTCATCGTCAGCCTCGTGATCATATCCTAACAGATGCAGCACGCCATGCACCATCAGGTGTGCAGTATGGTCCAGAACAGTCTTGCCTTGCGCCGCGGCCTCACGCGCGATCACGCCATGGGCCAGCGCAATATCGCCCAGCGTGCCTGCCCCTTCCGGTGCTGGAAACGACAGCACATTGGTCGGGCCAGGCTTGCCGCGCCACTGGCCGTTCAAGGCCGCGACCGCAGTATCGGATGTGAGCAGCACGGCGGCTTCAAGATCGGGCACGTCAATCCTGGCGGCGACTTCATGCGCAACCGCAACCGCGAGCGGCCCGATCGCATCGAGATGACCGTCCCAAGCCTCATCCTCGACACACAGATCCAGCGCAAAGCCTGTCATGGCCCGGTGTCCTCGGGCCGGTCTGTGTCCACACGTGGCGGATTCTCAGCCTCGTAAGCCGCCACGATCCGGGCCACCAGCGCATGGCGGACCACGTCTTCAGCGCCAAACCTAACCACTGTGATGCCCTCAACCTCCTTCAGCAGGCCCAGAGCGTGGGCCAGACCCGAATCGCTGGCGCGCGGCAGGTCGATCTGGCTGGGATCGCCATTGACCGCCATGCGCGAGCCTTCGCCCAGGCGCGTCAGCAGCATCTTCATCTGCATCCGGGTGGCATTCTGGGCTTCATCGACAATCACGAAGGCGTCCGACAGCGTGCGCCCCCGCATGAAGGCCAGCGGCGCGATCTCGATCTCGCCTGCGGCCTTGCGCCGTTCGAACTGGGCATTGCCGAGGAACTGGCGCAGCGCATCCCAGACCGGCTGCAGATAGGGGTCGATCTTCTCTTCCAGATCGCCCGGCAGGAAACCCAGACGCTCGCCAGCCTCCACAGCAGGCCGGGTGATGATGATCCGGGCAATCCTGCCCGCGAGCAGGTCTGCCACCGCAACGGCAACCGCCAGGAACGTCTTGCCGGTGCCTGCTGGCCCCACGCCAAACACCAGATCATTGGCCGGATTGCGCAGGGCAGTGAGGTAGCGTGCCTGACGCGGCGTGCGCGCAGTGACCGGTGCCCGGCGGCCCGGTACGCGCACACTGTCAGACTGGTCGGCACCATCGCCACCGGCCTTGGCAAACCGGATGGCCGCCCGCATTTCAGGCTCGCTTGCCACAGCGCCGGCCAAGATCCGCTCCGCCAGCCACGCCAAGGCCGAGAGCGCCATTTCGCGACCTGGCTGGTCGCCGCCACTGATCTCGATCACACCACCGGAGGCATGGGCCTGCACGGCGAACGCATGCTCCAGGAGGGCCAGATTGCGATGTGCCGGGCCAGCGATCTGGGCCAGAGCATCGTTGCTGGCGGTCTCGAAGGAAACGATCCCGGTTCCGGTCATGCGAAAGCCGTAGCCGTGGCCATCACCGTGGTCGAGGCCAGCGTGCCACTCAGCGAGTTCTGGCTCGACCCGACAACTGTCACATCGGCGATCTGGCCGATCAGGTTGTCTGGTCCGTCGCAATGCACCGCCTGCTGCCAGGGCGAGCGTCCGGCGATCTGGCCGGGATTGCGACCCTTGTGGGTAAACAGCACCGGGATTGTCGTGCCGACCTTCGAGGCATTGAACGCTTTCTGTTGCTCCACCAGCAAGGCCTGCAAAGCCTGCAGGCGGGCATCCTTTACCTCTTCAGGCACCTGGCCATACATCTCGGCGGCGGGCGTGCCCGGCCTGCGCGAGTATTTGAACGAATAGGCCCCGGCAAAGCCGACCCGGCGCACAAGGTCCATCGTGTCTTCGAAATCCCGGTCGGTCTCGCCAGGGAAACCGACGATAAAGTCAGACGCCATGGCCAGATCTGGGCGAACGGCGCGCAGTCGCTCGACAATCTCGAAAAACCGGTCCCGGCCATGCTTGCGGTTCATGGCTTTCAACACCCGGTCTGAGCCGGACTGAACCGGCAAATGCAGATACGGCATCAGGGCTGGATTGCTGCCATGCGCGGCGATCAACTCATCATCCATATCCTGCGGGTGGCTGGTTGTGTAGCGGATGCGCGCGATCCCGCCGACCTTGGCGATCTCCTCGGCCAGCCGCGCAAGGCCCCAGATGCCCCCCCCATCGAGCTTCGGCGCAGCGCCATGCCAGGCATTCACGTTTTGCCCCAGCAACGTGACCTCGCGCACGCCTTGGGCTGCCAGATTGCGCACTTCGGCCAGGATCGCATCAGCACCGCGCGAATATTCGGCCCCGCGCGTATAGGGCACCACACAGAAGGAACAGAACTTGTCACAACCCTCCTGCACTGACACGAACGCGGTCGGTCCGTCGGCCTCGCGACGGACGGGCAGGGAATCGAACTTTTCCACCGCATCAAAGCTGGTTTCCAGCCGCTCGCCCGTCGCCCGGGCCGTGCGCGCAATCAGCTCGGGTAGCTTGTGGTAGGCTTGCGGCCCCACCACCAGATCCACCGCCGGTGCCCGGCGCATGATCTCCTCGCCTTCGGCCTGGGCCACGCATCCGGCAATGACGAGCTTCATCTGGCCGCCTGTCGCGGCCTTGGCGTCCTTCAATTCCTTGATCCGGCCGATCTCGGAATAGACCTTCTCCGTAGCCTTTTCGCGGATGTGGCAGGTGTTCAACACCACCAGATCGGCCCCGGCCGGCGTGGTGGCCGGGCCATAGCCCAGCGGGCGCAGCACATCGCGCATCCGCTCGCTGTCATAGACATTCATCTGACAGCCGTAAGTCTGGATATAGACCGACTTGGTCGCGCCCGCGCCGGTATCGCCCTCGGCGGCCCGGGTTACGATCATTTGCTCTGGATCATGCGTGTTTGTCATGGCTGGCGCTTTATCCGAAACGGCCGCGGGTTTCCATGGCTTTGATGCGGGCGGGGCGTTTGGCGGCAGGACACTAAAATTGAGCAGGTTCCACAACCGGACTCTTGACACCAGCCGCGTAAGTCATCGATATGCGTTATCCTTCTCGCATTCGTCGCTACGCCCGCCGTCGGTTTGATGTACGGGAGGTTTTGCTCGCTGTGGCGATTCTCGGGTTCATTGTCGCTGCCGTGCTGGTCGACAAGTCAAAACCGGCACCCCCGGGCTCGAATGGCCTCTTTGAACAGTTCAGGACTATTGCCGCAGAGATCGGGTTGGCACGGTTGCGTCCGCCACAGACTGGAGATCTTTGGTCTGGTTGCAATCAGGCAAGGGCGGCGGGCACGGCGCCGATCTATCGGGGTGAGCCGGGTTATTCAGACTCCATGGACATAGACGGGGATGGCGTGGCCTGTGAGCCTTACCACGGGGAGTGACCGCGTTGGGCAGGTCAGAATTCGCCACATTGGATTTCGCTACCCCGGATCACGCGTTTGCGGCATGTATAGTCGGTCCCTGCTGATACTCGAGGAGTTCCGACGCTGCGGTTCGGACGCGACACCGGCCCGGCGCGCAGACCTCAGTGTCTGTCAAAGCATGCCGGGAGGCGTGCGATCGCCGGGTTCAAGGTCTGGGCTGGCGCCCATAGCGCAGCGCAGTCAACAACCCTACCGGGTCGGGCAGCTTTGCCCGCATCTCGTTCACCTTGGCCTTGACCTTCTCGAACTGCATCACGTTTTCAATGCGCCGGTCGAGAAAGGCCCAGGTGTCGGCGTGATCGGTGCTGTCGTCCTGCAGCCAGAAGGCAAAAGTGGTGGTGAACACGCCGGCAAGAATGGTGCGCTTGGTATACCAGTTGAAATCCGTCGCGGTGTCGCCCATCGCCCGCCAGGCCAGGTCGGCAGTGCGCCAGCCCATCTTGACCGCTTCAGGCGCATTGCCGGGCAGCGCCAGCGTGATCGCCGCGCGTCTGGCCGCTTCCTTGTGGGCGGCAATGGCTTCCAGCCGGGTGCGGACCGCCAGTGTTGCCCGGACCCGGATTTTCTGCCCGGCTGCATCCTGCACGGCAGCCACCATCGCAGTGTCTGCCTGCACATGCCAGGCATCAAGCAGGTCGATCACACCGCGGGGTGCTGCAATCAACGCTTCACCTTCACTCAACCCGGCATCGCGGGTCGCGCGGCGCAGTCCAGAGCGGCTCCAGCCGGAAAACGGTGCCTCGGCCAACATGGCATCGAGCAGGCGCCAGGTCAGATCGGCGGCGGTGTCGGTATCGTCTTTGGATGCTTGGGTCATGCGGGCAAGATAGTGCTGAGTGCTGTGTCCGTCCATGCGGTCACTTGGCAGGTGGCGCGCATAGAGTCAGCCCGGTGGGTGGACTTTTGCGTTTTCCATGACTAGAGACCGCCCGTGACAGCGGCCCACTGGTGCATGCACCCACGCGGCTGTTTCGAAATTCGCAAATTTAACAGTGATGGGGGCTCCCCTGGTACAGATTCTCGTGCGTGACAACAACGTCGATCAGGCGTTGAAAGCACTGAAAAAGAAGATGCAGCGTGAAGGCACCTTCCGCGAAATGAAGCGTCGCAACCACTTCGAGAAGCCGTCTGAAAAGCGCGCTCGCGAGGAAGCCGAAGCCGTGCGCCGCACCCGCAAGCTGCAGCGCAAGCGTGCGCAGCGCGAAGGTCTCGTCGGCCGCATGTAGTCGTGCTGCACCGGCCGCTCCGGTGCACGACCTTGTTTTGAAGAACCGCCGCGGGGTCGCCCTGCGGCGGCTTTTATTTTCGGCGGGTATTGTGTCTTGCCGTCGCAAGACACAGATCACTGTGCAAGGTCAGCGCGGGATACCCAAGAAATGGCTGTCGGACCGGATCTTCAAACCCGACGCCGACATCCTTGACCACTGCAGCTTCACCAAACATGCCCTTATCGATCAGCCGTCGCCATCATGTCGCTGGGACGGTGGCAATGGGCATGCAGGTAGCCGTCAACAGAACTTGCTATGACCCTTCCGAGAGTTCACCCGCTTGCGGTCGGGCTGGTGGGCGTTTCGGTGCGAATGGAAACGAAGTTGCGGACCAAACTTTTGAATTTGATCTAAGCCAATACCGAGTGGTTCGACCCCGCAGAAAGTCCATGCCCGGTCCAAAGCGCAGTTGTTGCTGGTCATGACCGCGCTGGCCGAAGTGATCCATCGAGGAGGACCATGGCGCGTGTGCGAACAGGTCGAACTGGCGCCGCTGAAATGGGTCGACTGGTTCAAGACCTGCCGCCTGATTGAGCCCATCGGCGTTCGTTGGGTGCCATGCCCCCGGCATGGCTTCGCTACCTCACCCCAGCCCGCCGAGGCCGGAGGCAAACTACTATCTCTCCCTTGAAGCCACGCCAGTGGCAGCGTAGAGCTCAAATGAACCAGCCTCCGGCAAACGCGGGGCGGTTCAACCTGCTGTGCAAGCAGGCTAGAGTCCGGATGGCGTCATCGATCGCATTGAAACAGCCGCAGAAACTGAAGTTGCAAGGCCTGTAGCAATTTACAGGCCTTCCCACTTGCCTGGTTGACAGGTGATGGGCCGTCAAAAGCAATTCCAAAAATGAGATGAAGTTCATGAGCGCGAAGCAAAAAATTTTGGTTACCGGCGGCGCTGGGTTTATCGGGTCGGCTGTGGTTCGGCTCGCCATCGCGCGCGGCTATCAGGTGGTCAACATCGATGCACTCACCTATGCAGCCTGCCTGGACAATGTTGCTAGCGTGGCAGACTGCCCCGCTTATGCTTTTGAGCATGCAGATATTCGTGACGCTGCGGCCCTCAAACGCATTTTTGCCACCCACCGGCCTGACGCCGTTATGCATCTGGCCGCAGAGAGCCATGTTGACCGCTCTATCGACGCGCCAGGTGCCTTTATCGCGACCAACGTCACCGGAACCTACGAGTTGCTCGACGCGGCACGCAGCTACTGGATCGAGGAGCGTCGGCCCCAAACCTTCCGCTTCCTTCATATCTCCACTGATGAGGTTTACGGCAGCCTCGGCGCAGAGGGCCAGTTTACCGAAACAACACCTTATGCGCCCAATTCGCCCTACTCCGCGTCCAAGGCGGCTAGCGATCATCTGGCGCGGGCCTGGTTCGAAACCTATGGGCTGCCAGTGATGGTCACCAATTGCTCAAACAATTATGGTCCATTTCATTTCCCGGAAAAGCTGAT
>JALOSP010000411.1 GCA_025458365.1 Hyphomonadaceae bacterium | reverse complement strand
CGTTGATCGGGGTCTATCTGGCCTTTCATGCCAGGCAGGGGCGGCTCGGCTTCAGCCGACCCTGAGACATCGGTTGCCCTTGCGTTTGACGCCTTGCCGGGCCACAGGGGCCGCCATGCGCTACACGTCCACACGCGGCCAGTCACCCGAGGCCGGTTTCATCGATGTCCTGCTGGCGGGCCTTGCGCCCGACGGCGGGCTCTACGTTCCGGTCCACTGGCCAAGACTGCCGGACGACATTCTCCAAGCCGCCGCCACCGCGCCCTACGCGCAGACGGCTGCTGCCGTGCTCAAGTTGTTTGCCGGTGACGATCTTGACGTAGACACCTGCGCCCTGTTGGCCGATGAGGCCTATGGCGGGCAGTGGGCAAGCCCGGCCATCACGCCGCTGGTGCAAGTAGGGCCGGGTGAATACATTCTCGAACTGTTTCATGGACCATCGCTGGCGTTCAAGGATGTGGCCATGCAGCTCCTGGCCGGACTCTACGCCCATGTGCTGGAAAAGCGCGGAACCCGACTGACCGTAGTGTGTGCGACTTCGGGCGACACGGGCGGGGCAGCGGTGGAAGCATTGAAGTCTGTGGAAGCGGTCGATCTGTTCGTACTGCTGCCAGACGGGCGGGTATCGGATGTACAGCGTCGGTTCATGACCGGGTCTGGCAGTGCGAATGTGCATCCGGTCGTGGTTGGCGGGGACTTCGACGCCGCGCAATCCGTGGTGAAGGCCCTGTTTGCCGATCCGGCGTTTGCCGCCGAGGTCGGGCTCAGGATCATGATTGCAACCAATGCCAATGACGGGATCGCGCGCGTCTTCAGCGAAGGCCGCTACACCAGGACCGCGGCCAGCACGGCCACCCTGTCGCCGGCCATGGATATCAGCGTGGCCAGCAATTTCGAGCGGATCATGTTCGAGGCGGTGGGCCGCGATCCGGTCCGGCTGAAGGCGCTGTATGACGGCTTTGCACAGTCTGGCAGTTATCCTGTGGACGATGGCGCACTGGCATTCCTTCAACAGCATTTCGATGCCTTCGGTGTGGATGATGACGAGACCCGCTGGGCCATGGGCGATGCGCTTGATGTGGCCGGTCAGGTGCTGTGCCCACATACGGCGGTGGGATGGCGCGCCCGCTTCGGAGCTGACGAGATCGAGGGCGCCCGCGTGTTGCTTGCAACCGCCCATCCGGCAAAGTTCCCGGAGACCGTTCAGGCTGTTCTAGGCCGGGATGCCCCGCTTCCATCCCATTGTGCCGACCTGTTCGACCGGCGTGAAACCACGATACCATGCCCGGTCGATCCGGCGGCGGTGAAGGTCCTGATCAAAGCGAGACGACATGTTTGACGCGCCAACCAGCCCGCACCCCACAGCCCGCGTGACCACGCTGGATAATGGCGTGCGCGTTGTCACCGACCTGATGGCCGGGCTCCATACCGCCAGTGTCGGGGTCTGGGTCGATGCCGGGACGCGCCATGAAACGCCAGACCAGAACGGTGCGGCCCACCTGCTTGAGCATCTCGTCTTCAAAGGGGCAGGGGGGCGGACCGCCCAGGCATTGGCCGAGGACGCCGAGAGCCGCGGCATCTGGCTGAACGCCGCCACAAGCTATGAGCGCACCGGCTTCCACGCCCGCTGCATAGGCGAGGATGTGGCCTTTGCACTGGGTCTGTGCGCCGATCTGGTTCTGGCCCCGCATCTGGACGCGAACGATCTGGAGCTTGAACGTGGCGTGGTGATGCAGGAGATCGGTGAGGCGACCGATGATCCTGCTGACCGTGCCGGGGTGCTGCACCAGCGCGCCTGCTTTCCCGATCAGGCATTGGGCCTGTCGATCCTGGGCGAGCCAGACAGTCTGGCCGGGTTGAACCTTGACGACATCATCGCCTTCCGGGAGCGGACCTATGCCAGCCGCGCCATGATCGTGGGTGGAGCCGGGCTGGTCGATCACGATGCGCTGGTGGACTTTGCCCAGACCCGGTTTGGCAGTCTGCCCGCCCGTGACCCGGCCGCTGCAGAAGCGGCCAGGCCCGTCGCCGCCAGCCTGGTCGAAGCCCGCGACAGCGAACAGCTCAATCTGATCCTGTCAATTGCAGGGCTGCCATCCGGGCATCCGTCGATGCTGGCCTTGCGCCTGATGACCGAAATCCTGGGTGGAGGGATGGCGTCGCGGCTGTTCCAGGATCTTCGGGAGCGGCGTGGGCTGGTCTATTCGGTCGAGGCCTATGCCGAAATGTTCCGTGACACCGGGCGGTTGGGGATTGCGGCAGGATGCAGCGCCAGTCAGGCCGGGCAGGTGGCCACCAGTGTGCGCGAGCACCTCAATGCCATGGCAGAGACCGGCCCGACGGAGGCTGAACTGGCACGGGCCAAACGGGTGTTTGGCGCCTCCATGCTGATGGCTGCCGAAAGCCCGGGTGCCCGCGCCGAGGCAGCCGTCAGCCAGACATTGGTGTTCGGGGCGCCGCTGACCATGGAGGGGGTCCGCCAGCGGCTGGCTGCAGCCACGGTTGATGATGTCCGCGCGATTGCCAAACAGGCGCTGATGGAGCAGCTGCCGGCGGCGAGCGCTGTCGGGCCGAAGGCGGGGTTGGAGGCAGCAGGGGCGTTTGCCACCGTGTGAAGGAGAAGGGGCGGGGATGGTCACCTTTCTGCGGGCAGCACCGGGCTGGGACGGCATTGGGCGGCTGAATGGCGCGCGGGTGTATCTGCGACCGCCAGTGTCGCGGGATTACGAAGCCTGGGCTGATTTGCGCAGGCGCAGCCAGGATTTCCTGCGACCGTGGGAGCCTGCCTGGTCGGACGACGAACTGAGCCGAGAGGCCTTCCGGCGACGTCTGAAGGCTTATGGCGAGGTGCTGCGTGCCGGAACCGGAGCGCCGCACCTGATCTTCCGTCATGACGATGATACGCTGCTCGGCGGCATCAACCTCAACAACATACAGCGCGGTATCGCCCAGTTTTGCTCCGTCGGGTACTGGACGGGGGAAGCTCATGCCCGGCAGGGTTACATGCGCGAAGCACTTGGCGTGGTGCTGTCCCATGCCTTCGAGACGCTGCGGCTGCATCGCGTCGAGGCCAATTGCCTGCCGTCGAACACGGCCTCGCGTGCTCTGCTGGAAACGGTCGGTTTCACGCTGGAGGG
>JALOSP010000026.1 GCA_025458365.1 Hyphomonadaceae bacterium | reverse complement strand
CGGATGTTGGCCAGCGCTTTCATTTCTCCCACCCGTTCGGCAACCAGTGTCGACAGGAAGGCATTCATGGACACGCCCTGGTCTTTCGCCAGTTCTCGGGCGTCTTCGAGCAGGGTCTTGGCCATCGGAGGGGATAGTTGCTCATGAGCGTTCCTCGGTCTTCATTCGTTTCAACAGCATGCCGGGCGTGATCACGTCGACCCCCGGCCAAGGCTCCGCGCCCCGGCCTCTTGCCACACCACCAGACGACGACAACAACAACCCCCGGACTCTCGTTCTGGCCGGATGAGACACGGGGGCCACGTCAGGACCTTTCAGAGCAGCAGAAGGCCCGAAGGGCGGCGCAGACCGGCATCACCATGGTGGAGGGCAGTGCAACCAGCACCACCAGCTTCACGCTGGCCACAGTGGCCGGTCAGGCCATCACCCAGAGCGTCTATATCAGCGATGGCCGGGCGCGCACGGTCAACTTTACCACCGACCTCTCCAGTCAGGTGATCAAGCGCACCGAGCAGGATGGCAACTGGAACCAGGGTGATCCCAGCCCGCCCTATGGCTTCACCAGCGCGAATTGGGCCACGTCGATCCGGCCGGTGCGGAAGCCGGCTTCGCAATAGGCGAGGTAGAAGCGCCAGAGCTGGCGGAAGCGTTCGTCGAAGCCCAGGTCCTTGATGTGGCGCCACTCGGCCAGGAACCGGCGGCCCCATTCGGCCAGCGTATCGGCATAGGAATGGCCGAACGCCACGGCCTCTTCCCACACCAGTCCGGCTTTGGAGACTTCAGCCTGCAAGCGTTCCACCGAGGGCAGCATGCCGCCCGGGAAGACATAGCGCTGGATGAAGTCCGGGCGTGAGCGGTATTCCTCGAACAGCCGCTCCTCGATGGTAATGATCTGCAAGCCCGCCTTGCCGCCGGATTTCAGCACTTCGGAGACTTTGTTGAAATAGGCCTCCCAGTATTGCTGGCCCACGGCCTCGAACATCTCGATGGAGGCCACAGCGTCATACTGGCCGGTGATGTCGCGATAGTCCTTCAGCACGATCTCGGTCAGGTGCGACAGCCCGACTTTCTCCAGCCGCGCGACGGCATAGTCATGCTGCTCCTTGGAGATCGTCACGCCGGTGACGCGCGCGCCGTATTCGCGGGCGGCAAATTCGGCAAATCCGCCCCAGCCGCAGCCGATTTCCAGCACGTGCATGCCGGGCTTCAGGTCGATCTTTTCAGCGAGCGCGCGATACTTGTTGGCTTGCGCCTCGCCCAGCTCCTGTCCCGGACGGTCATAGACCGCCGAGGAATAGGTCATCGACGGGTCGAGCCAGCGCTCATAGAATTTGTTGCCCAGATCATAGTGGGCGTGGATGTTCTTGCGCGAGCCGTTCTTGGTGTTGCGGTTGAACAGATTGTGGCGGATCGAATTGATCACCCGCCACAGCGGCCCGCCGAGCCGCAATTGCGGCATCCGGTCGAGATTGGCGGAAAACACCTCCAACACCTTGGGCAGGTCCGCCGTATCCCATTCGCCTGCCATCAGGCCCTCGGCAAAGCCGATGTCGCCATTGGCCACGGCCCGGCTGATGCAATTGAAATCCTTGATTTCGAAGGCGGCTGTCACACCCGGTTCCGGCCCCCGGAACACCAGCACCCGTCCGTCGGGCAAGGTCACATCGACACCGCCCTCGACCATGTGGGTCATGGCGACGGCAGCCAGCTTGAAGGTCGCAGGCACGGCTTTCAGGGCGCGCGCCTTGGCGGCCGTCATGTGGATGGCGTGGGGGGCATGATGCTGGGTCATGGGTTCCGTCTCTATCTCAATTCGAAAACGACTGTCACAGCCGCGCCAGTGCTGACCTGGCCGGGCATGATCGGGGTTGCAGACTCTGTTGGGAGCGCGCGTGTTACCATCGCGTCCATCGGCATTGGTGGCATGGCGCTGCCGCCCTGCTCCACGATGGAGACCAGCCTGTGAACCTTGAGGCCAGCGCCCTGTGCATAGCCCTCGGCACGGGCACGGGCCTTGCGCACGGCTTCGGCGTGGGCTTCGGCCTCGGCCTTCTCCGCATCGTCCATGGAAAAGGCGATGCCATCGATCCGGTTGGATCCATCGGCCACGATGGCGTCGATGATGGTGGAGACTTTGCTGAGGTCACGGACTTTCACGGCCACGGTATTCACGCTCTGATAGCCGGTGATCCGGCTCTGGCCGCGCTCATTCCATTCGGTGATCGGGTTCAGCCCGATCTGGCTGGTCTGGATGTCATCCTCATCCACGCCCTGGGCTTCCAGCGTGGCGATGATGGCGGTCATCTTCGAGGCCTGGGCGTCCTGTGCGGCCTTGGCGGTGGCGCCACGGCTTTCCACGCCCACATTGATGGTGGCCAGGTCCGGCGTGGTCTTCGCCTCGGCCTGGGCTGTGACGGAGATCAGGGCGCCCGGCTGGCCGGACGGGGCACAGGCGGCCAGAGTGAAGGCCAGTGTGGCGGCAGCGGCAAGGGCGAGAGCAGAAACGGCTTTGCGGGTCATCGAACACCTCCAATCGGGATCGGCGATGATGAACCAGATTGCGGCTGTCGCAAGGCTGAATGGCCGGTTTGGCCCGGCGACAGGCGGGCCAGCGAAGCCGGTGCCGGTGGCAGGCTGGGATGGTGGTAGCGCGCACCCTTCAGCAGCAGTTTCAGCGCCTCCCAATGGATGCCGGCAATGACTTTCAAGGTCAGGAACGGGATGGCAAAGAACGCCTTGCGCAAGGCTGCATCGCTCAGCGGGGCGCGCCGGGTTTTCAGGGTGGCCACGTGATCGGGGCCGTCCGCCTGCTGCTTGGTGATGGTCAGGCCCAGCGTCTCACCCGGCCCGCGCAGGGTAAAGCCATAGTGCCCTGACATGTCGAAGAACGGCGAGACATGGAACACCTTGTCGGCTTCCTGATGCTCAACCGCTGCACCCGACGCGGGCGCGACGTAGGAGTGCGTGGCGCCAAAGGTGTTGTTGACCTCATAGATCACCCCGGCCAGCCTGCCATCGGGCGTGTAGCCGAAGAACACCGAGATCGGATTGAACACATAGCCCAAGACGCGCGGAAAGCAGAGCAGGCGCACCGGTCCGCCCTCAAGGTCGATCCCCGCGCTTCCAAACATGCGCTCCACCCAGGCCCGCAAGGGCGCCCCGGAGCGGTCCCCGTGGTCCTTTTCGTGAAACGCCATCGGTCCGAACCGGTTGAGCTTCAGCCATGTCAGCGGGGCAAGATCGCGCTCGAGGTGGTCGATGTCCACCAGAATCTGGAACAGGTCATAGGACAGCCGGTGCACGAACGGCTTGAACCGCACATGCACCGTGCGCCCTGTATAGACGCCTGTGGGCGGGGTGGCGGCGAGGTCCGTCACGGTTAGAGGCCAGCCGCCCGGATCGCCTGGCTTGTGTCGGCCTGGCCTGCATCGGTCTGGCCGGGCTCTGCCCAATCGACACGGGCGATGTCATCGTCGACAAAGTCCCACGGGATCTGTCCGCCCAGCCGCAAGGCCACCCGCAGACCGGCGCGCAGGCCATCCTCGTGGAATCCATAGCCCTGCCAGGCTCCGGCAAACCAAACATGATCGGCGCCCTGGATCGACGGCATCAAGCGCTGGGCGGCGGCGGCTGCCCGGTCAAACAGCGGGTGCGCGTAGTCTTGCACCTTGAACACCTTCGCCGGGTCCGGCTCGCGCTGCGGGTTGAGGGTGACGAACAGCGGCTTTGCCGGATCGATGCTCTGCAGCCGGTTCATCCAGTAGGTCAGCGTGACGGGCCGTGTTGGATCGGCGCGCTCCACGTTCCAGCTGGCCCAGGCGGCCTTGCGCTGCGGCATGAAGCTGTCATCCCGGTGCAGCCAGGCGGTGTTGGGCCCGTAGCGGATGGCGCCCAGCAAGGCCCGCTCGTCTGCGCTGGCACCTGCGCCAAGCAGAGCCAGCGCCTGATCGCTGTGACAGGCCAGAATGACCTGATCGAAGGCCGCGTCGCCCTGACCGGCCACGGTGACACTGGCCCCGCCACCTGTCCGCCGCTTGACCGCAAGCGCCCCGGCCCCGAGCCGGACCCGATTGCCGAGCGCCTCAAGAAACCGGCTGACATAATTGATCGACCCGCCATCGACGGTGCGCCACTTCGGCGGGTCGATGTGCAACAGGCGGTGATTGTTGAAGAAACGCACGAAACTGGCCGCAGGATAGTCGAACATTTCGGCTTCCGGCGTGCTCCAGATCGCCGCACCCATCGGTACCAGATAGCCGTTGATGAACTCGTCCGACAGTTTCAGTTCGCGGCAATAATCGCCCAGAGTCAGGCTGGTCAGGTCACGCGTCTTGGCATCGGTGCGAGCGGTCTGGTTGAACCGGATCATGTCGGCAAACAGGCGCCAGTGACTGGCGTTCAACAAATTGCGCTTCCAGGCAAAGAAGCCGGGCGCGCCATCCGACCCCCATTCGCCGGACGGTGTGCCATCGGTGACCGAAAAGCTCATGTCGGACGGTTTGGTCGCGACACCAAGATGATCAAAAAGCGCGATCATGTTGGGGTAATTCAGGGAATTGTACACGATGAAGCCGGTATCGACCGGGATCGCCACCCCGTCGTAGTCCACTGTCACAGTGTTCGAATGGCCACCGGCGCGGATGTCAGCCTCGAACAGCGTCACGTCATGGACATCACGCAGTGCCCAGGCAGCGGACAGGCCGGTGATCCCCGACCCGATCACGGCGATCTTCTGGCGGCGCGCACCGGTAAGGGGCACACCGTTGGAGCGGGTCTGCAGCGTCGAGACGGTGGCACTCACGGGGACAATTCCTCCAGACTGGTTGTTTCAACCGGCTTTCAGGGCCGCATAGGTTTCAAGCGCGCGGTTGCGGGCTCGGGCATGATCGACAATCGGCTTGGGGTAGGTGTCGCCCAGCCTGACACCTGCTTGAGACAACAGGTCTTTCGGTGCTGTCCATGGCTGATGGATCAGATTGTCCGGCAGTCGGGCAAGTTCGGGCACCCAGCGGCGCACATAGCGGGCCTGCGCATCGAATTTCTCGCCTTGACCGAATGGATTGAAAATCCGGAAATAGGGGGCAGCATCGGCACCGCATCCGGCCACCCACTGCCAGCTTGCCGCATTGCTGGCATGGTCGGCGTCCACCAGCGTGTCCCAGAACCAGGCCTCGCCGTGGCGCCAGTCGATCAAGAGGTGCTTGATCAGGAAACTGGCCACGATCATCCGCACCCGGTTGTGCATCCAGCCGGTGGTCCACAATTCGCGCATGCCGGCATCCACGATGGGATAGCCGGTCTGGCCGCGCTGCCAGGCCTTCAGTCCCGCCGGATCATCAGCCCATTCAAACCGGTCGAAGTCGGCTTTCCAGTTTGCATCGGCCAGGTCAGGCCAGTGATGCAGCAGGTGCAGGGCAAATTCCCGCCACACCAGTTCCTTGTGGAACACCTCCACGTCCGCCTCCAGTGACGGGTCGGCAATCGCCGCCGCACTGGCCGCTGCCCAAAGTCTCGCCACGGAGATTTCACCATGGCGCAAATGCGGTGACAGCCGCGAAGTGGAGCGGATGCCAGGCAGATTGCGGGCCTCGCCATAGCCTTTCAGCACCCCGGCAACAAAGCTGGTTGCCAGATCGCGCGCACCGGCTTCACCTGGCGTCCAGGCCGCCTGAAGGCCACCGGACCAGTCTGGCCGCGTTGGTAACAGGCCAAAACTGTTGAGGCTTCCAGCCGCCACGCCCTCTGGCAGTATCGCGCCGGTCAGATGTGGCGCATCAACGGCCAGCGCAGCACGCTGGTTGCAAGTGTCGCGGACGGCGCGGAAGAAAGGTGAATAGACCTTGTAGGGACCTCCGGTGCCGGTCTTGGGCTCCATCGGCTCGACCAGCACATTGCCGCGATGGGATGTGGCGGCCACGCCATGGGCAGCCAGCGCCTGCTTGACGGCGGCATCGACCGGCTTGCTCCACGGCCAGTAGCGCCGGTTCCAGTGAACCCTTGCCGCGCCGATCTGTGCCGCGACGTCTGGCACGATCAGGCGCGGGTCGCCGCGTCGCAATAGGAGAGGCACACCGTGTTCTTCCAGTTGGGATGCGATGCTGGCAAGGCTGTGATGCAGCCACCAGCGGCTGGCACCACCCGGTGCTCGGTGGCCTTCGATGCCGTCTTCGAACACAAAAAGTGCCACCACCGGCCCGCTGCCGGCTGCGGCATTCAATGCCGGGTTGTCATCCAGCCGCAAGTCATCCCGCAACCAGAGCAGGACGGGCGCGGCGGGTGGCTGGTGTTGGGGCAGGGTGTCAGTCACGTTCCGTTTACGACGCGGGTCTCCGGCTGGATTGCTGCAGCGCACGCGATGACTGCAGCGCGGTCAGTCGCAAACCTCATCAGGGCGCGCGGAAACCCTCTTGCGGCAGAGCCGGGCATGGGCCACATCTAGGACGTGGTCAGACTGGCGCCGGTTCGCCTGTCGGGAGTGAGGGAGTTCGGGTGATGGCTTTCGGGTTCAAGAAGTTCGCGATGGTGATGCTGGCCGGTGCCGCATTGGTGTCAGCCGCTGGTTGTGGAATCAACACCATCCCCACCAAGGAAGAAGCCGCCAAGGCTGCGTGGGCCGATGTGCAGGGCGCCTATCAGCGGCGCGCCGACCTCGTCCCCAACCTGGTCTCCACCGTGCAGGCGGCAGCCAATCAGGAACAGGAGACGCTGCAAGCCGTGGTCGAGGCGCGGGCCAGCGCCACGCGCCCGCAATTTGACGCCAGCACGATTACCGACCCTGCCAAGTTCGCCGAGTTCCAGGCAGCCCAAGGCCAGCTCAGTGCCGCACTGGGCAAGTTGATGGTGATTCAGGAGCAATATCCCCAGCTGCGCAGCCAGGAAGGCTTCCTGCAATTGCAAAACGAGCTGTCCGGCACCGAAAACCGCATTCAGGTGGCCCGGCGCGACTACAATGAGGCCGTGCGCTCCTACAATACAGAGCTGCGCACCTTCCCCTCGGTGATCTGGGCCAACACGCTGCACAGTGGCTCCAAGCCGATGGAATTGTTCGCCGCCAGTGCGGCGGCGCAGGAAGCTCCGAAGGTGGAGTTCAAATAGGCGCCGGTTGCAGTCTGGGCGTCCCGGCATGACCCGGCTGTTGCTGTCCCGATGGAAACAGGGCCAAGCCCTGTCCGGCCTGCTGCTGGCGTTCTTGCTGCTGGTGCCGGGCCTGGCAGCATCCCAACCCGCATTTCCCGAGCTGACTGGCCGTGTGGTCGATCAGGCGCAGATCCTGTCGCCTGAGCAGGAAGCCGCGCTGGATGCGACGCTGGCCTCCCATGAAACCGCTTCGTCTGACCAGATCGTGGTGGTGACGCTGTCGAGCCTGCAGGACTATGACATCGCCGATTATGGCTACCAGCTGGGCCGCCACTGGGGCATCGGCCAGAAAGAGATCGACAACGGGGTGCTGCTGATCGTGGCCCCCAACGAGCGCCAGTTGCGGATCGAGGTCGGCTATGGCGCCGAGGCGATCATCACCGATGGTCTGGCCTCCTCGATCATCCGCAACACCATCGTGCCGAAGTTCAAGGATGGCGACATGCCTGCCGGGATCGAGGCCGGAGTGGGCGAGATCATCGCGCTGTTGAACGCCAGCCCCGAAGAACTGGCCGCCCGCAAGGCCGAGTTCGAGGCGAGCCAGCCGGAGGAGAGTGGCGGCGCGGATGGCAGTCTGATCTTCATCATCATCGTGATCGTCATCATCCTGATCGTGGTTTCCAATTCAGGTGGCGGACGTGGCGGCGGGCGCCGGATGCGCTCGTCGTCCGGGGCGGGGCCAATCGTGGTGTTTGGCCCGTCGAGCACTGACTGGGGCAGCTCTGGTGGCGGGATCGACTTTGGCGGTGGTGGCTTTGGCGGTGGCGGCGGCGGCTTCGGCGGCGGCGGTGCGTCCGGTGGCTGGTAGGAGAGCGTGATGGGCCAGACAATCCTCACCGCCGCTGACCGGGCCGCAGTGGCCGAGGCCATCAGCAGGGCTGAACAGGCAACGTCCGGCGAAATCTATTGCGTGGTGGCCCGCCAGTCGGGCGACTATCACGCCGCCCCGCTGGTGATCGGTGGGCTGGCCATGGTGGTGCTGCCGCTCGGCATGGTGCTGGCCGGGGTGGACTTCACAAGGCTTCTGCCCGGCCTTGAAGCCATGCTGTTCGGCGGTGGCTGGACCGGCTGGGATGAAGGGGCATCGGCGGGCAGGGGGCTGGCGGCTGTCATCGACACGCTGGCGGTGCAGCTGCTGATCTGGCTTGCGGTGATCCTCGCCTCGTGGAACCCGGCGGTGCGGCGCTTCCTCACCCCCGGTTTCATCAAGCGCAGGGCGGTCCACCGTCATGCACTCGAACAATTCCTTGGCCATGGCCTGACCGGCACAAAGGCCCATACCGGCGTGCTGATCTTCATCAGCCTGGGCGAACGGATGGCCGAAATCGTCGCAGACAAGGGGATCAACGATCTGGTCGGCGCCGACACCTGGGGCGTGCTGCTCGACGGTCTGGTCACCAAGGCACGGGCAGGCGACCTGGCTGGCGGTCTGGTCGGTGCGGTGGAGGAGGTCGGTGCGGTGCTGGCCAGACACGTGCCGCAAGCTGAGGGCGATACGGACGAACTGCCCAACCGGGTGGTTGTCATCTGAAGCGGACCGCACGCGTCCCCGCGTGCCAGCGCGACCGGGGATGCAGGCGCGGAGGCCTGCGGTCCAAATCGTGCAAGGCGCCACGCGGACCGGGAGGTCCGCGGTCCTTTGGGGCAGCGCACTGAAAACAGGACCGCGCACCTCCCGGTGCGCGCTTTTTGGACCGCACGTGTCCCCGCGTGCAAGTGCGACCGGGGATGCAGGCGCGGAGGCCTGCGGTCCACCGAATGTGCAACTTACGGCCCCACGCCCGCGCGGCATTGTCCGGTTTCTGCTGCCCATTGCTGATCCAATGGACGGGCAAACCCGATGCCGGACGCTCCTGCTGTCCGGCGGGCGGAGACAGACACCGCTGGTGGCAGCGGCACAACCTCCACCCCGCCACCGGCCCGCCCCACCGATACAGAGGTCAAGACCCCGTCTGGATCCAAAAGCGCCTGGATTCTGTCACCCGCGCCAATGCCGGGCACAAGCACGGATTGCCCCGGCAATGGCCCTTCGATGCTGACTGGCAGCGGAGCTGAGGCAAAACTCCAGATCCAGCGGTTGACGCCGTCATCATGGCCA
>JALOSP010000410.1 GCA_025458365.1 Hyphomonadaceae bacterium | reverse complement strand
GGGGGGGCCTGGGGGGGGAAGGGCGGCAGGCTGGGTCGGTGTTTCCAGTCGGGCGAGGTTGGTGAACAGCTCCAGATCATCCTCCCTCACCTGGGCCAGCATGAAGGCTTTCAATGGCTCGGTGGTGGCAGGCCAGGCCTCCTCCAGCGTCATCTCCTCACGGGTCAGTGGCCCCAGCCCCTCATCCCACGATTGCTGCAAGGTGGGCGCCATGATGAAGGCGGTGAGGAACAGGGCCAGCGACACGATCACGGCGTTCGGCGGTGCCTGTTGCAGGCCGATGGCCGTGCGCAATAGCGACAGCACCACCACGATCCGCACGAAACTCGTGGTCATGATGACGATGGACGGGGCGAGCGACAGGATGGTGAGCAGCGCCACCGTCTGCACCACGCGCTGGGTCAGGCCCGCACCACTGCCGAGATCGAGATTGACCGATTGGGCGAGCGCCGTGGCCGTGCCGAGAAACACCATCAGCGCCGACAGGCCGAACACGCCCAGCCAGCGCATCAGATTGGCTTTCAATTGTTGACGGTCCGGGGCCTTGCGGTCGCGGCTCATGTGGGTTGCCCCGAGGTTTGGGTTGGAGTGGCATCGGTGCCAGTGATGGGGACTGCGCCGGTTGGTGTGACCAGCATCACATGCTCTTTCCCATCAATCCGCACGATCATGAGGCGCGAGCGTCCGGCATCGAGCCAGAGTTGCTCGACCAGTGCCATGCGCTTGAGGGTGCCCGGTGCCGTCACGCCGCCCTGCATCAGGCCATAGCGCCGGGCCAGCCACGCCGCACCGACCAGCAGGCCCAGGGTCAGGGCCAGCGCAAACACCGCGCGCAAACCGTCAAGGAACAGGTTGCTCTCGTCCATCCGTGGCCATGCCATGCAGGCCGGGCGCGTTCTGCGGCCCTCGTCTCCTGCTCTCTCGTGGCTTGGCTGCTTGGGTTAATGAGCGGTTAACGGCCCGGTCACACCTGGACGCGCTTAACGGCGGCTTAACCCTGAAAAGCCAGACTGGCGTGGAATTTGTGCCTGCTGCCAGAAAGGGGGGAGTGCGATGATTGCCAACATGCCGTACTTTGCCGTCCTGAAGGAGCGGCTGGGCTTCATCAACGACCGGCAGCGGGTGCTCGCTGAAAACGTCGCCAATGCGTCCACCCCCGGCTACGTGCCGCGCGACATGGATGAGCGGGCTTTCTCAGACATTGTGGCGCGGACCATGCCAGCCATGCGGCCTGGTCCGGCTGGTCCGATCATGGCCGATGGTGTGCGCATGGCGACCACGCGGGCAGGCCATATCAGCGGCGGGGCAGGTGCAGGCTCGGTCCGCACCGTGCGCTCGCCAGACAGCGAGACCACGCTGGATGGCAATGCGGTGGTGCTGGAAGAACAGATGATCAAGGTGGCTGACGCGCGCATGAATTACGACATGGCGCTTGGCCTCTATCAGAAGGGCCTGCAGCTGATGCGTCTGGCCGCACGCAGGCCGGGCGGATGATCCGGCTGAATGAAACCCCGAGAGGCTGGCCTGCCAGCGTCGAGGCAAGCGCGACTGCGCGCCGGCGCCGGTGCGCCGAAGGAGGAGAAAAATGAGCGACATCAACATGGCGCTTGGCGTGGCGGCGTCCGGGCTGCGTGCCCAGACTGCCCGGATGAAGGTGATTGCCGAGAACATCGCAAATGCCAATTCCACCGGCGTGACGCCCGGCGAAGCGCCCTACCGGCGCCAGGTGCCGACCTTTGGCGAAGTGATGGACCGAGAGACCGGCGCCAATCTGGTGCGGATGACCGGGATCCAGCAGGATCAGGGCGCGTTCCGGCTGCGCTATGATCCGACCCACCCGGCGGCCAATGGCGAAGGCTATGTGCAATTGCCCAACGTCAACACGCTGATCGAAAGCATGGACATGCGCGAGGCGCAGCGTGCCTACGAGGCCAATCTGAACGTGGTTGAAACCGCCCGCTCCATGTTGACCCGCACCTTGGAATTGCTGCGCCGCTAGAAGGTGAGCGCTGAGTTGGAGAAGCCACGATGAATGCTGCTGCCCTTTTAGCCCAACGCGCCTATGGCGCCGCTGCCGCCCCCATGGGCGGGGCTGGCAGTGCCGGACCGGAAGTTGCCGCCTCCGGCATGAATTTCGGGGCCATGCTGGCCGATCAGGTGAGCCAGGCCGTCAGTGCCGGTCAGGCCGCAGAGGCCCAGGCCGCCCAGGCCGCGACCGGCAAGGCCGAAATGGTCGATGTAAATCATGCGCATGCCGATCTGAGGGTGGGTGTTCCCCCTCCACCATGCCTGCGGCATGGTCCCCCTCCCCCAAACCTGCGGTTCGGGGGAGGACTTAGCTCTTCCCCCGCGCGCAGCGTGGGGGAAGTACCGGCGCGCAGCGGCGGGGATGGGGGCTTATTCCGGGTTTGAGGCTTGGACCTTTGCCGCTGCGCGAGAAATCTTCTGCTCGGCTTTTTTGATCCGGGCTTTGGCCTCAACTACGCGATCGCCTTCTGTCACATCTCTTTTCAGGACTTCATGTGACAGGATGTCGAGGATGCTTTCTGCTTCAGCCTTGACCTCGGGAAACAGGCGCCGCAATTCCTTGCGCACACTGGATACGACGCCGTCGCTAACCAGCATCTGTGCAATCATGAAGCGATTTAGTACTTGAGCATTCTGATGAAATGCGTTCATCGCATCGTTTGCCTGACCTTCTTTGGCCAAAAGCAACAGTTTGCCGAGGTCATCATCTTTCCTTGGTGATAGCTCTGCCAGCTTGAACCCGGTGACTTCCTCATGCTCGATGGGTTGGGAAAATCTCAACCTGAAAACCCGCCACTCGACGGCATTGGTTAAAATCACCCATTCGATGCCTTGATTGGCACCATAGTTGATTGCCTGACGCAAATGCGTGCTGTTCAAATCAGTGCCCGCGCTCTTCACCTCAATCAAGAAGCGGATCTTGCCATCGAGCCTGACGGCCAGGTCGCAAAAGGTTCCGCGAATTTGTTGTTCGCTCGTCAATTCGACGTACTTGTCATAACCAAGCAAGTCCGCGAGGATATCCTTGACGACCGTCACCGTGTCAGCTTCGGAGACATCCCTTTCCCGCTGGGATGTCGCAATGGTCTGGAACGTCTTCAATCGGGCAACCACCCGGTCGGTGAACTTCTTTGGCATTCTCGACACGGCCACTGCCTCCTGAACAAGATGGATTACCTCAAATTGTCAGGTTCCTTGACGATGTCAAATCGCTGTTCTTTGCGGCAGCGACAGATGAAAGTTTGTGACAAGTGAGCCGGAAGGCATATCAGCCCTTGCCAGCGAAGCAGGGCCGATTTCCTCCCCCCGCCCAACTCCGG
>JALOSP010000025.1 GCA_025458365.1 Hyphomonadaceae bacterium | reverse complement strand
CTGTCGGTTGAGGCTTCCAGCTCACCTCTTCAGCCCGCCAACGCTGGCCCAGATCATCCAGCAGTCCGGCCAGATCATAGCTTGCCTCAAACAGATTGAGATAGCCAAACGGCCCGTCAATCGCGCCCTTGGGCCCGGGCAGTCCGGCCTCTGCGATATCGACCGCAGCAAAGGCGCTGCGCGCCGCATTGGCGACCTGCACGGCCAGCGCCGGGGTTCCCTCCACATGAGCCTGCATTGTGCCCGATGCATGGGCCAGGCCATAGCCGAAGGCGTTGACCGTGACGTCGTTGGACAGTCCGCGCGCATTGCACAGCGCGGCCACGGCCCCAAACAGGCCGCAAGTGGCAGGCCGGAAGAATTTGATCTGGCTTGTCGCCGCCTGCCCCAGTGTGACAGCTACATCGACCCCGACAGCACACGCCGCCAGATAGCGCGCGCCGCTGATCCCTGTCCGCTCGGCCTCTGCCAGCAGGACCGGCACGACGACCGTGAACGGATGCAGCACTGCGCCTTCATGCACGCAGTCAAATTCCTGCGAATGCACCATGAAGGCATTGATGAAGGCCGCCTGCGCCACCGGCAGCCTTCCGCCAAATCCCCAGACCGGGGCCTCATCGCCCTGCCCCCAGCCTTGTGCGGCCTGCAACAGCGGTGCTGCCCACGGCGAAGCCGCCCCTGCGATCCCCACGCCCAGTGTATCGAGCGTGAAGGCCTTCACCGCCGCCACGACTGGCGCAGGCAGATCATGGGCACAGACGCTGGTGACATGGGCGGCCAGCCTCGCCGATGCCGTCCAGCTGGATGGATCACCATGGCCCATCAGATCGCCCCGCGCGCTAACAGCGCCTCGATCACGTCCTCAGCCAACCCGGCGTCACGAGCGAGCGCGCTTGAATGCTGGCCATAGGCTGGCAGGGTCAGATCGGGCTTGCCCGGTTCGTCGCGAAACCGGATCGGCACGCCCAGATGCCGGTTGCCATCGCCATCCTGCAGCACCATGCCCCGGCTGGCCGTGTAGGGATCATCCATCGCGTCCTTCAGGGTCCGCACTGGCGCCCAGCACAGATCGACCCCTTTCAGGAAGGCGCTCCAGTCATCCAATGTGCGGCTGGCAAACGTCTCTTCGAAAAACCGCTTCAGCGGGTCCTGGCCCGGCCCCGGTTCCAGCTTTGCCAGATCAAACAGGTCCGGCCTGCCCAGCGCGTCCAGCAAATTCTTCGCGAAGTGATGCTCGGACCCGCCCAGCACGAGGAACTTCCCGTCGGCTGTTTCATAGGGTCGATACATGGCCGCCCCGCCAAATGGGCGCATCTGTTTGGCCACCGGATGGGCATCATCGGCAAACACCGGGCCCTGCACATTGGCGGTCCAGGACAAGAGCGCATCATACATCGAGATGTCGATGAAATCGCCTCTCCCAGTCTGTTCGCGCCGGTAAAGCGCCATCAGAATGGCTGACAGCGCCATCAGGCTGCCTGCCATGTCGGCTGCAGGAATCGCAGGGCTGGCCGGCTTGTCGTCGGTCAGTCCCCGGTTGAGATCGACCAGTCCGGCCATGGCCTCCATCGTCAGATCATGGCCCGGCTTGTTGACATAGGCCCCCTCCTGACCGAAGCCGGAGATCGAGCAATAAACGATCCGCGGATTGATCGCAGCCACCGTGTCATAATCCACGCCAAGCCGGGCCACGACACCGGGCCGGAACGCCTCGACAATCACGTCGGCCTCGCGCGCCAGCGCCAGAAACAGAGCGCGGGCCTCGACGTCTTTCAGATTGATCTTCAGGCTTTTCTTGCCGCGCGCGATATTGCGGAACCAGACCGACACCCCGTCGCCGGTTTTCCAGCCGATCACACGGGTCGGCTCGCCTACACCGTTGGCAGGTTCCACCATCACCACATCAGCCCCATGGTCGGCCATCATCATGGTCATGTGCGGACCGGGCAGGAACGCCGACAAATCAAGCACTTTGAGACCGGTGAGTTTCATGGGCTGCGGATGTCCTACAGGTCGACCATTGGCTATGAAAGGATATATCTTTTGGCGTGTCAGCAGCCAATTGGCAACCTCACGAATGTTCCCCCAATTTCGGCGCCCGCCTGCCAGCCGGCCTTTGCCCATTCACCTTGAACGGGCTGGCCAACATCCGGAGGCGTCCATCCCTTGCATCCGGGTGGGCTACCTCATCGGTCATCGCGATGGAGGCCACATGGGCGCTGTCCAGCGCCGCGCCCGCTGACAGCACCGGCGCGACCGGCACCTTTCCACCCAGCACAGCCAGCCAGTGCGCGCTTGTCTGCGTGGCCAGGATGGCATCAATGGCACTGCTGAGCGCGGCCAGATTCTCGCGGCGGGCCGGGATGGTGGCAAACAGGGGATCAGTGGCCAGATCAGGCCGCCCGACAAGGTCACAGAATGCTTCCCAGAACCTGGGGGTCTGACACATCACCATCAGCCAGCCATCTGCGGTGCGAAATGCCTGCGACGGAGCAATCGACGGATGGGCCCCGCGCGGCAGACGGCCCACTTCCACTCCCTCATTCAGATACCATGTCGCCGGATAGGATAGCTGGTGCAGCGCGGTGTCGAACAGCGCGACATCCATGTCGCAGCCATTGCCCGTGCGTTGCGCACCCAGAATGCCTGCGAGGATCGCGACAGCCAGCTGGCTTCCGGTGTGGAAGTCGATGATCGACAGGCCACAGCGCACCGGCGGCCCGTCCGGCTCGCCGCTCAAGGCCATCAGACCGGCTTCGGCTTGCATCAGATAATCATAGCCCGGCCAGGCGGCCCGCTCATTGTCGCGGCCATAGGCCGACAGGTGGGCGCACACGATCTTCGGATTGATCGCCTTCAGGTCGTCATGGGTCAGCTTCATCTTGCCCGGCTGATCGCCGCGCAGATTATTGGCCACCGCATCGGCGCCCGCCACCAGCCCCTCGAACTGCGCACGGCCCTCCGGCGTTTTCATCTCCAGTGCGACGGAGGATTTGCCGCGCGAGAAGGTCTGAAAGAACTGGCTGTCACCCTCTCCCAGAAAATAGGGCCCGGTAGCGCGTGACACGTCGCCGCCCATCGACGGGGCTTCGATCTTGATCACGTCAGCGCCCAGATCGGCCAGCAACATGGTGCCATAGGGCCCGGCGCCATATTGCTCCACCGAAAGGATGCGGATGCCGGACAGGGGGCGATAGGTCTCACCGGTCATGGCGTCGTCGCGGTCGGGTCGAACTGATCGGTCTCCTTCAGCAGATCAAGCCGGTAGCCGTTGGCCGTGGCCGCCGCATTGAGCGCGGCACGCTGGTCTGGCGTGATGAAGGGCGTGCGCGACAGCATCCACAGGAACTCGCCTGACGGACTGCCGACCAGTGCCGTGCGATAGTCCGGGTCCAGATAGAGCACCCAATAATTCCCCTCGCCCTTGGGCAGCGGGATCGGCGCAAAGTTGACAGCAATCCGCGCGCCATTCGACCCATCGATCACGCTGGCCACGGCACGTGCGCTGCGCGGTGAATTGGGCCGGTTTGTCACCCGGCAGGTATTGGTGACATTGATCCGCCCGTCTGGGCGCAAGCCATACTCCGCCGTGGTGCCTTCACAATTCTTCTGGAAGCTGTTGGGATAGCGCGCGATCTCATACCATGTCCCGGCATAGCGGCTGAGATCGACCGACGCGACTGGCACTGGCGGCGGCGCATCAGCCGGGCGCCCGCTGATGCCGGACGAACAGGCGGTGATCATGGCGAGCGCAGCCAATCCCAACGCAGGTTTGAAAGCTCTTGTCATGACGGACACGCTGTCTCCTGTGTGTTACCGGCGTGGCACGGTTGCTTGGCCAGAGCTTTGAGGCAATTGCACGGCAGGCCGGTCAATGCCAAGCCTGCTGAGGCTGCTAGCCTCAAGTGCCCACGCTCAACACCCTAACTACCAAACCCGGCACATCCTCAAAATCCTGCGGGTTCAGTGTCACAAGCGTGGCGCCGATCGACACGGCCTGCGCGGCGATCATCCGGTCCAACAGTTTGCGGCGGGAATAGCCTGCAGCTTCAACGATTTGGCGATAGGCCTGTGCTTCGGCTGCGGTGAAATCCAGCACGACGAGTCGAGCAAGCATCACAGCAATGCGCTGCCGACGCAAGGAGGCTTCGGCGGCTATGCGATCCAGTCCGCCATACAGTTCCACGACAGATACAACCGATGCAGCCAAAGGTCGCTGCAGTTGCGCGATCTGGCGGATAATTGCCGCATCGCCTTCACGCAATTCAATCAGGATACTGGTGTCGAGAACATGCCCACGACTCACAACGCCACTCAAAGGCCAGCACGCTCCGCCAGGCCTTCGGTGTCGCGGCCAAGCTTGCTTGTGGGCACTTGCAGGCCCAAAAGCGCTGCGGCGAGATCAGCACCGGTTCCCTGCGCAGTTGCCACGGGCCGCAAAGTGACGACATCTCCGTCCCGCTCGGCAAGCAATTCGGTGTTCATCGGATAGGCCAATCCCTTAGGCAGGCGTACGGCCTGGCTGTTGCCACTCTGGAAGGTGCGGGTCTTAATGGCGGTCATGGGACTGCTCCAATTCGTATATCCCTGTATATACGTAGTCGCACACCATTTCAATCTGGCGACCAACGCTCTTGCGTCACACCCGGTTCCTTGCCACCAATTGCTTGGCGATGATGATCCGCTGCATCTCGTTGGTGCCTTCGCCGATGCACATCAGCGGGGCGTCGCGATACAGCCGCTCGATCACATATTCCTTGGAATAGCCGTAGCCGCCATGGATGCGCATGGCTTCTAGGCTGACTTCCACGGCGGTTTCCGAAGCAAAGTATTTGGCCATCCCGGCTTCCATGTCGATCCGCTCGCCCCGGTCGAAGGCGGCAGCGGCGTCCTGGGTGAGGAGTTCGGCGGCGCGGGTCTTGGCGGCCATTTCCCCCAGTTTCAGCTGGATGGCCTGATGCTCGCAGATCGGCTTGCCCATGGTCTTGCGCATCTGGGCATATTTCACGCTCTCCGCCAGCGCCCGCTTGGCGATGCCAACCGATCGGGCGGCGATGTTCACCCGGCCGATCTCCAGCCCGCCCGTGGCCATGACGAAGCCCTTGCCCTCTTCGCCGCCCACCAGGCAGAGATCGGCGTCGCATTCGTAATCTTCGAAAATGAACTCGCCGGAATCGATCCCTTTGTAGCCCAGCTTTTCCAGCTTCTTGCCATTGGAGACGCCCTTGAGCGGCGCGCGGGTCTCGGGGTCGATCTTGGGCGTGATCAGCATGCTCATGCCCTTGTGGCGCGGCTGTGCCTCCGGATCGGTCTTCACCAGCAGCGCCACGCAGTGGCCCTCGATGGCGTTGGAGATCCAGGTCTTTGTGCCGTTGACGACGTAGCGGTCACCCACCCTGCGGGCCACCGTGCGGATCGCCTGCAAATCGGTGCCCGCATCCGGTTCGGTCAGGCCCAGCCCGCCGCGCATCTCGCCGGATGCAAATCGCGGCAGCCAATAGTCCTTCTGCCGGTCGGTACCGAACTTCTGGACCACAGTGGCCATCATCAGATGCGAATTGAAGATGCCGGTCAGGCTCATCCACTCTTCCGCGATCATCGTCACGATCCGGGCATAGGTCGTGGCCGACAGGCCAAGCCCGCCATAGTCCGGGTGGATGATCGCGCCGAACAGGCCCATCTCGACCATGTCATTGACCAGATCGGCGGGCCAGACATTGTCATGCTCCAGCTGTATGGCGACAGGCGCGACCTTTTTCTCGATCCACCTGGCAATGGCATCGAGCATCGCGCGTTCGTCGGCGTCAGAGATGTATCCAAAGTTTCCGTCTGCCATGTCTGTCTCCGTCGAGGTCCGGCCTTCCGCCTGCGGGGCGCGATGCCTGATTACCAATAATCCTTCATCAGCTCGCCAACCCAGTTGGGCTGGCGCAGCTCGCCGCGCGGCAGAAACTCGCGCATGACCGGCTTGATATCGAGCACCGGGCTGCCATCCACCGCATCCAGTCCCTCAACCGTTACGCGTGTGCCCTCAACGCCGATCACGCGGCAGGTGCAAAGACCGATGCGGTTGGGGCGGTTCTTGCCGCGTTGGGCGAAGATGCCCACCAGCGGCCAGTCCGTGTTGCCACGCGGGTGGCGGGCGCCGGTTTCGATCTTGCTGTCGGGCACCTGATCGAACTGGAACACCACCTCAATGTGGCTGAAGTCCGCAAGGCCGAACAGAGCCTCCGGTCCCAATCCGTCAACCAGATCGATACTTGCCTGCACGGTGCCCCAGTTGTCGTCACCCACCGCAGCGCGGCCACCGCGCACAAAGGCAATCGGGGCGATCGGGTGCAGCATCAGTAAGTCCCCACCTGGTCTTCCACCGCATGTCCCCTGCCGGGAATCAGCATGTTGCGCTTGAAGGTGCACACCATCACCCCGTCGTGATTGAAGCCGCGGGTTAGGATGGTGACGATGCCCTGGCCGGGACGGCTCGCGCTCTCGCGCTTGGCCAGCACCTCGCTTTCGGCATACAGCGTATCGCCCGCAAACACCGGGGCGGTGAACTTCACCTCGTCCATGCCCAGATTGGCAATCGCCTTCTGGCTGGTATCGGTCACGCTCATGCCGATGCACAAGGCCAGCGTGTAAGGCGAGACCACCAGATTGCGCTTGAACTCGCTGGCTTTGGCGAACTCGGCATCGAAATGCATCGGGTGGGTGTTCATCGTCATCAGCGTGAACAGGTGGTTGTCATATTCGGTGACGGTCTTGCCGGGCCGGTGTTCATAGACATCACCGACTACAAAATCCTCGAAATAGCGCCCGAAGGTCTCGCGGTAACGCTGCGGGCCGACTTCCTTGACTGTGCGCACCATGGGCTACTCCACTGATTTCAAGAGCTGGAAGGCGCGCAGATAGACCGGCGTATCAAGCAACTTGCCGTCCAACAGGATGGCGTTGCCGCCTGCTGCTTCGCCAGCCTCCACCACCCGGCGCGCCCAGGCGATCTGGCTGGCACTCGGCGAAAACACCTCGTTCACAATGGCCACCTGGGCGGGATGGATGCACGCCTTGCCCTTGAAGCCCAGCGCCTTCACCCGCTCGCATTCCGCGCGCAACCCGGCCTGATCACCAACGTCCAGCCAGGGCACGTCCAGGAGGTTGACATCCGGGATCAGGCTTGCCGCCTCGACCAGATTGGCGCGGGCGTGGAACAGCGGCTCCCACTCCATTGCAACACCCAGTTCGGCAGCATAGTCAGCCCCGCCAAACAACAGCCCGCCGCCGACCGCAAAACCCGCCAGTTCATCAGCCGCCCGCACCCCGGCCACAGTCTCCAGCACCGGCCACAGGCGAACGCGGTGGTCTGAAAAACGGTTGTACGACAGGGCGCCCAGCAGCGCATCGAGCAGTGCGGCCGACGATGCCTTGGGCACCATGATGAAATCCGGCATCGCAAACCCGGCCTGCGATCCGGCTTCGGCGAAGGCGACTACATCCTTCATACCGTCGAGGGTCGCGAGCTGGTTGATCCGCACCCCGACTTTGCCAGCTCCTGTGTCGCGTGCCGCCAGCCAGGCCAGAACATCAGCCCGCGCTCCCGACTTGCCATCAGGTGGCACGGCATCTTCCAGATCAATGCAAACGCAATCAGCGCCTGCGGCCACCGCCTTGTGGAACCGGTCGGACCGGTTGCCGGGAACAAAAAGGAGGGAACGGACGATCATATCGGCCCTCAATTCGCCGTCACACGCGGGTCGGAGATCAGCTGGTTCAGCTCGATCGTGTGGCCATCAGGGTCCACCAGCATGGATACGATCACCACGATGTCGCCTGCCGGTGAGGGATAGCGCCGCTCAGTCGGCGGGCTCACCTCGCGCACGCCCCGGCTGGCCGCGGCAGCGCGATAGGCATTGGCCACGTCGGCTGTGTTGAACAGCAGCACGATTGTACCGGGCGTGAAATCGGCGGCCATCGGCGCACGCCGGTCAAAGTCGGTCTGGTCGAGAAATTGCCAAAGGCCCAGCATGCCGATGAAGCTGTTGTTCGCCTTCAAGAGAACCAGCCGCGAGCGATTGACCCCGTCGCTGCCCGCCCGTCCCAGACGCGGCGAGGTCAGCTCCTGATCATATTCCACCGTCATGCCCAGCGCATCACGATAGAGCGCCAGCGACGTCTCGATGTCGCGCACCACCAATGTGGTACGGCGCAGGTCCAGCGGATTGCGAGGCGCGGCCTGCACGGCGGTGGCGGTCGTCGGTGCCGGACTGGCTGCAGACTGGGCGCTTTCGCTCGCATTGACGGTTACACAGCCAGCCAGTGCCAGGCTCATGACCAGGCCAATTCCCAAGCGCTTCTGTGCGAATGGGGCGATATCTGCCTTTTGCCGCCAGTTGAAGCTTGGGCTTTTGGAGAAGTTGGCGCCGTGCTCGCTAGCCCTTACCCCTTGTGGGGAAGGGTTGGGATGGGGGGCGGTGAGGCAGGCGCAAACTTTGATGAATGTGCGCTTTCGGCGAGAACCCCCATCTCCCAGCCTCTTCCCCACAAGGGGGAAGAGGAGCCAAATCGAGGATTTCCCAACAATTGAACCAGCCCCCGTGAGACGGGGGAGCAAAGAGCATTTTGGCCATTGAAGTCGTTTCATGAACCAGCACCCTTCCGTGTGAACACATAGCCGCCGTCGCGCGGGCCCCAGACATGGTTGCCTGCCCCATCCAGACCGCGATCCCAATTGACATAGGTGTCTGGCGTGCGCACCGAACGGCTGAGCACACGGGTCGCGCCACGCCAGCTGTTGGGGCATTCGGCACCACCCTCCCAATATCCACTGGCGACCTGACGCATCACACCCGGACAGGACGGATCACCCATCCAGGCTCGCTGGAAACCGGCCGGGTTGCGCCAGCCGCCGCGCGCGCCAGCACGGTCCAAGACCCGCCATGTGGTGGTGTAGATCGTGTGGGCATCCAGCGGCTGGACCTGGATCACCACCTGGAAATAGGGGCGATCCTTGCTGCCTGGCTCGGAGGGAGCAGCCGCATCCGGGCCGAGGATGGCATTTTCCTGGTAGAGCCAGATGCCATCGGTCCGCTCCGGCCAGATCCGCACGACTTCGCTCTCCACCCAGTCATAGACAGGGTGCGCCGACTGGACCGCACTGGTCCAGGAACCTGCCATCTGGGCCGCGAAGCTTTCAGCAATCGCCATCGAGACAGGTGCCGGGTCCGGGCGTGGTGGAGGCGTCTGTGCAAGACTGGACGTCGTTGCCAGCACGCTCAACAGCACCGTTACAACAATGCTGGATAGCGCCACTTCTGTGCCGCACCATCGCGCCCGCCCAATGCGGCACGGGTGTGCCGCGCTCCCTAAACCAGTCATGGCTTTTCCCCCACTGGCACATGAGCCGCAAAGTGGGCGGCAATCGCAGACCGCGAAGCGATCCAGAG
>JALOSP010000409.1 GCA_025458365.1 Hyphomonadaceae bacterium | reverse complement strand
CACGGCGGCCGAGCCGGTCACGATGTTCGTGAAGGACTTCGACGGCAATGGCTACATGGACCAGGTCGTGGCCACCTACAGCAAGGGCAGGAGCTATCCGCTGGTGCTTCGCGACGAGATGATCCGGGCGCTGCCGCCGCTGAAGGTGCGATTCCTCAGCTACACCGAGTATGCGAAGGCCGGTGTGACCGACATGTTCACCCCCTCGGATCTCGAGGGCGCGGTGCAGAAGAAGGCCGAGCTCTTCGCCACGTCGCTGATGCGGAACAACGGCGATGGCTCGTTCACGCTGGTGCCGCTGCCCACCGAGGCGCAGCTGGCGCCGGTGTACGGCATCCTGCCCACCGACGTGGACGGGGACGGGGTGACCGACCTGCTCCTCGCCGGCAACTTCGATGGAGTGAAGCCTGACATCGCCCGGCTCAGCGATTCGTATGGTATGGTGTTGCGTGGCTCCGCCGGCGGCACGTTCACGGCGCTGGCGCGGCTGCAGAGCGGCTTCTTCGTCCCGGGCCAGACCCGAAGCCTCCACCGGCTTCGCGGCCGCGACGGCGACCGGTTCGTGGCCGTGCGCAACAATGACCGTCCGCTGCTCTTCCGCCTCAACCCGCGCACCCCATGATCCGAACCGTGACACGGCGCGCCCTGCTGGGACCGGCCTGCGCGCTGGCGGTGCTGGTCACCGCCTGCACCCGCAGCCCCGCCGCTACCGGCACGGTGGCCACCACATCCGACGCCACTCCGCTGCACGATGCCGTGAAGCAGGTGAACGACGTCATCGTCTACGACATCTTCAGTCCGCCGCAGGCGAGCCGCGTGTTTGCCTACGCCAGCATCGCGGCCTACGAGGTGCTCCGTCAGGCCGACTCCGGCTACGTCTCGCTGGCCGGCCAGGTGCGAGGCCTGACGCCGGTGCCGGTGGCACCACCGCGTGGCGAGGTGTCCCTGCCACTGGCCGGTGTGCATGCGTACATGGTGGTGGGCCGCGCGCTCACCTTCTCGCAGGCGCGCATGGACACGCTGCGCCAGGCCATGGACGAGCGGTTCCGTGGTGGGCTGAGCGAGGAGGTGTTCGAGACCTCGGTGGCCTACGGGGACACGGTGGCGGCGCACATCCTGGCATGGGCCGGGACCGATGGCTTCAAGCAGCGCACCGGGCTGGCCAAGTACAGCGTGCTCCGTGATGAACCCGGCCGGTGGATTCCCACCCCGCCGGCGTACATGGATGCCGTGGAACCGAACTGGGGCACGCTGCGCCCCTTCGTGATGGACACGTCGAACCAGTTCCGCCCCGACCCGCCATTCCGGCCCCGACGCTCGCCATGGTGTCAACGCCAAGATCCGCACCAATTGGCGAGCGGGTTCAGCAAGGTTGGGTTCCAGGACAGCAATCCGGCTGTGACGAGCGCGGCTGCGCCGACCAGCAGCGGCCAGAACAGCACGGCGAAGCTGACCCCATCGCGCACGATCAACAAGCCCAGACTTGCCGCGATGAGACCCCACCCTGACAGGCGAAACCATCGCGGTGGCCGCGTGCTGCTGCGCGTCGCTGCCTTCCAGTGACGTTGCTGTGAGAGCGCAAGCGCGAGGCACCCGCCGAGCCCGACAAGCCATGCGGCGATCAGGAGGATCATACTCATTCCGCAGGCATAGCCTTCAGGTCAGACCGGGGCTCGGCCTTGTGGGCAAGACGCAAAGCCGCCCAGAGGGCCAAGCCGGTACCGGCGATCAGCACGATGTCCATGATTGCTACGGCCCAGTGCCCTCCGGAAAGCGCCGCAATGATGTCGTGCGGTGTTGTCGCAGCGTTCAATATCACGGCCGCCATGCCTGCCACTGCGATGGCCCAGCATTGCTGGCCCCATGCCCGTTCGCGTAGGAAGGCGGCATGGAGGAATGTGCCAAGCCACACCAGCCAGAACACCCGGACCTCAAGCCCCGCCCGGTCTAATCCAGCGAGCGCCGCATTGGCCGGCAGCAGCCGGTTGGCGACGAGGAAGGCCGTAGTCGCAAGAACGATCCCGCTCACGCCGCCGATCGTCAGCGCCTCGACCATCCGGTAGCCAAGCGACGTGTTCGCCAGCTTACTCTCGCGGCTTCGCAGCCAGAACAGCATGCCCGTGGCGATCATCACGCACCCGCCCAGCCCGCCGAGGAAATAGAGCCAGCGCAGCGGCCAGTGCCCGAACTGCACGAAATGCGCGCCCTGGATCCATGCCGAAGCCTCGCCCACTGGGGGCAGGCTGAAATTGCGGGTCAGCTTGCCGCTCGCGCCATCGAACACCGCGACATATTCGCTCAGCACCACCCTTTGAGCACGCGCACGAGGTTGGTCTTGACCGGCACGCCTTCCTCGGCCGACCACAGCGCCTCGGCCTCGCGCTTCATGGCATCGACCGAGGCGAGCGGCGCAGGCCGACCGCTCCTTGGCGGCGCGGCGTAGTCGCCCGTCATCTCGGCATAGGCTGCGTCCATATCGCCATCGAAGGCCTCACTGATGCCCCACGGCAGGTAGAGGAAAGCGAAGATCAGGAGGCCTGAAAAGGGCATCAGGAAATAGAACGGCAGGCCGATCAGCGATGATAGATTGTGCAGATCAAGCGTTGCGCGCCGGGCCTTGCGCCGGGGGCGGAAGACGAAGAATTCAGCGATGATCTTGCGGTGCACGAATAGCCCAGACACCAGCAGGATCAGCATTGCCAGCGCGGCGAGGCCGACGATCCAATAGCCGAGGTTCTGCCACTCGATCATCAGCGACAGGTGAAAGGGGTAGAAGAACCCGCTCGCCGCCAGACTGTCGGTCATCTCCAGCGGCTGACCAGTTGCCGGATCGAGGGCACTGTCGTGGAAAGTGCCATCGGCGCCCTGGTAAAAGAAGCCGATCGCCGGATGCCGCTCGGTTGGAACGACGAAATTGATGTAGTCGCTCGCCCGCGCCTCGGGTGGCAGCTCAGCCAGCAAGCGGTCATAGGAAATGTCACGCTTCTGATGAACGATGCGGGTTTCGGGGATCATCCACTGATCGATCTCGGGCGCGAAGATGGTCAGCGTGCCCATCCAGAATACCGCGAACATGATGATGCCGAGCACCACGCCCAGCCAGCTGTGCGCCCAGTGCATTGCGTGGCGGAACTCTGCGCTGATCCTCGTCATGCCCGCTTCCCCTCAGATCGCCCGCGCCAGC
>JALOSP010000408.1 GCA_025458365.1 Hyphomonadaceae bacterium | reverse complement strand
CACCCAGCCTGCATCACCCAGCGTGAAATCGCCCTGACGCAGCTTCTCGTAATTGATCTGCACGTCGGCACCGATCAGCTCGAGTTCGACCCATGGCGCGATCTCTTTCAGATTGGCTTGCACCACGGGCACGACCTTGGGATTGTCGCCGGACTGGCGGTATTCCATGGTCATTTGCAGCGGCTTGTCCGGGCCGTAACCGGCCTCCGTCAGCAACGTGCGGGCGCGCTCAAGACGCTGGGCCCGGGTCAGGTCTTTCCAGCGCACGGATGATTTGCCAGTCTCGTAATTCTGGATGCCTGGGGGCACCAGGCTGTAGGCCGGGGTCTGGCCGCCTTTGAGAATCTGGCCGGTAATGAATTCGCGATCCACCGCCATCGACAGGGCCTCGCGCACCTTGGCTTCCTGAAACACCGGCTTCTTGAAGTTGAAGATATAATAGGTCAGCCCGATGTAGGGATGGACGCGAGCGTAACCGGGCAGAGTGCGGTTGATTTCTTCCAGCCGCGAGCCGGAGAAATTGGTCTGCACATCCAGATCGCCACTACGGATTCGGCGCTCGGCGGCTGTGTCGTCCTGGGTGGGATAGTAATAGATCTGGGTCAGGCAGACGTTTGCGGCGTCAAAGTCGTTCGGGCGCCATTGCTGCAGCTTGAACGGCCCATTGACCACAATGTTCTCGGCCTTGATCCAGTCGTTGCCGAACTTCTCGACAACGTGCTTGGGCACCGGGAAACTGGTGTAGTGGGTCAGGAGGCCCGGCAGATAGGGCGCGGCATGCTCCAGCGTGATTTCCAGCGTCTGGGCGTCGATGGCGCGCACTCCCAATTGCTCGGGCGGCAGTTCGCGCGTGTTCACCTTTTCCGCGTTCTTGATGACATACAGGATCGAGGCGTACTTGGCAGGCGGGTTCAGCGTCAGGATACGGCGCATGGCATATTCGAAGTCGGCTGCCGTGACCGGAACGCCATCGGACCATTTTGCTTCACGCAGCTTGAAGGTCCACACCAGACCATCCGGGCTGGTCGTCCATTCGGTCGCCATGCCAGGCGAAGGCTCACCTTGCGGATTTTCGGTCGTCAGCCCGATCAGCATGTCGCCAATGATCCGGTTTTCCCAGGTGCCAGACGCCTGATGCGGATCAAGGCTCAAGGGTTCGGCGCCAGTGCCGATGTGAATCGTGGTGGCGGCTGCGGCTTCATCGGCGGCGCTGTCACCACCACCACAGGCTCCAAGGCCTAGCAGCAGGGTCAGGGCGCCAGCGGTGGCCGCAAGGCTGCGTCGGGACAGGGACATGGTTGCATTCCTCCTGGGACACGGGTCAACGACCCCCTTTAGCTGTTCTTCAAGCCCGAGACATCAGTGCACATCAGTATGCTGGACTGCATGCATTGCTGGCTGGCGGCGCAGCCATGTGACGGGCGGCACAGGTGATGGATCTGTGGGTCACCATGCATGAACAGCGCTTGAACCGATCGGCAACCGCCCGATCCATCACGATTGTGACACCAACCGGGGCCTCCGGCTGCAGCGGTGTCTGCATCAAGTTATGGTGATCGCGGATCGACTGATGTCAGAATGCTGGCGGTTGGGCGCTTGTCATGCCATGGCGAGTGGCGATCATCGAATTCGGGACCGTCAAACGGTGCGTGGGGGCAGGGTGCCACAGGTCGGCCAGGGTCTTGGACAGAAGGGCATCGAGCGATGACATTGCCAGCAAACATATCTTCAACCGTGATCGACAGTTTGAAGGCCGCTGTCGGCCCGGGCGGCTGGACGGACGATCCTGATCTGCTGGCGCCCTTCCTTGTGGAGTGGCGCGATACCTGGCGCGGGTCCACGCCGCTCATGCTGTCGCCAGCGACAACGGCAGAGGCGAGCGCGGTGCTTGGCATTTGTCATGCGAACCGGATAGCAGTGACCACGCAGGGCGGCAACACGGGGCTGGTCGGGGGCCAGATTCCGCAGGGCGAAGTGCTGATCTCCACCCGCCGGATGAAGGCGATCCGCTCGATTGATCCGCTCGACGACAGCATCGTTGCCGAAGCCGGATGCATCCTGACCGAGGTCCATGCCGCAGCCGCCACCGTGAACAAGCGTTTCCCTCTGGTGCTGGCCAGTCAGGGCAGCGCCACGATCGGTGGCTTGATCTCCACCAATGCCGGGGGCGTGCACGTGCGCCGGCATGGCATGATGCGCGCGCTGGTGCTGGGTCTGGAAGCGGTGCTGCCGGACGGGTCGGTGTTCAGCGAACTGACCAGTCTGCGCAAGGACAACACCGGCTATGATCTCAAGCAATTGCTGATCGGGGCCGAAGGCACGCTGGGGCTGGTCACGGCGGCGAGCCTGAGACTGGTCCCTGTACCGCGCGCCATGGTGGTGTCCATGCTGGCGGTGGAGAGTGCCGCAATAGCTGTCGACTTGCTGCACCGGCTGGAAGAGCGGACTGGCGCAGTGGCGGCGTTCGAGCTGATCAATCACACCGGCGTGGCCATGGCGCTGAAGAACCTGCCCAATGTGAAAGACCCGCTGGCCCACACCAGGGCACCTTGGCGGGTGCTGGTGGAGTTCGAGTCCAGTGCAGACGGGCTGTCCGATCTGGCCGAAACCGCTTTGGGTGAGGCCATCGAAGACGGCTTGATTATCGATTGCCTGATCAGCCAGAATGAGGCCCAGGCTCAGGACTTCTGGCTCCTCCGCGAGGAAATGTCGGCAGCCCAACGCCCTGAAGGTGCATCGGCCAAGCATGACATCTCGGTTCCGGTATCCCGGATTCCAGCGTTTCTGGAACAGGCTGACACTGTGGTGGAAACCGTCATTCCGGGGTGCCAGATCGTGTCGTTTGGCCATGCCAGCGATGGCAATATCCACTATGACGTGGTGCAGCCGGTGGGCATGGACCCGGCCGCCTTCAAGGCGAAAGCCCCTGCGCTGATCGAGGCGGTGCATGATGTGGCAGTGTCATTGCAAGGCTCGATCAGTGCCGAGCACGGGATCGGCATCTCCCGTCGCGACGAATTCATCCGCCGCGAACCGCCAGCCCATTTGAAGCTGATGCATGCCATCAAGGCCGGGATCGACCCGCACGGCATCATGAACCCGCGGGT
>JALOSP010000407.1 GCA_025458365.1 Hyphomonadaceae bacterium | reverse complement strand
GCTTGCCAGAAGAGTACGCGTTGATTAACCGTTGGAGGAACGACTTATCTTTGACAGATGTCCTAGTAAGCAAGGCCAATACCGAAGCTACATCTCCCGCGACGAAATCAGGGTGACTCCAAGTGTCGCCGAACCTACAACAAACGTGTCAACACAATTTCAGACGCACTCAGTACTTACATCCGAGTACCGTAGCATTGGAGAGCGCTGGCCAGTTTGTGGGCCAATAATTGATCGTCCTTGCCTCGCATCATTCCAATGTTTGAACGATACTTAGCTGTTATCGGTCTCGTTAATGAAGTCGATTTTATGATTTGATGCGCGTACCTGTGTACTTGGCAACAAGAGCAGAAATCTTTCCTTCGCTCGCATACTCCGCAATATGCGAGGAAGAGGCGAAATCTAATCCCAGAAGACCACCGGCTTGCGCCACTTTACGCACGATTGCCTTGGGGACGTCGATGACCTCCCTCTCAAAGAAACAGGTGCGATCAACCTTGTACTCGAGGAGCATGTCTACGATTTGTTCGTTGGTGTAAGAAAGTTCGCTCACCAACTTCAACGCTGATTCAAGCTCGGCTCCTCGCTCGGCTACAATTTCTAGCGAAGCGAGGTCTTCGTGCAAAACGAAAAGTGCCGCTGGAGTTTTTCCCACTCAACCCGTCGGGCAAACCGTTCAAACATCCCGGCGCCATGGTCACGCCGTATCCAGACCTGCGCCATTTCACGACCCGCGACTATGGCAACAGGGTCGGGGTCTACCGGATCCTCGATGGGCTTGCCCGGCATGGACTGACGGCGACGTTCGCCATCAATGCCGTGTTGCTGGACCGGGTTGGACCGCTGCTCGGCGAGATCGCCAGCGCCGGGCACGAGATTGCAGCCCACGGCCTGTCCACCGATGCGATCGCCTGGGGCGGGATCAACCCCCAGCAAGAGCAGGCCAACATCGCAGCCACCCGGCAGATGTTTGCAGCCGCAGGGCTGAACCCGCGCACCTGGCTGTCACCGGCACGGTCTCAAAGCTTCGCCACGCCCGATCTGATCCGGCAGGCCGGGTTTGATGTGTGCCTTGACTGGGAAGCTGACAGCGTTCCGGTTCCAATCCGGACAGAGCATGGTGGTCTCTCCTGCGTGCCCCTCATGAACGAACTCGATGACCGCAAGCTCCTCATCGACCAGCGCCAGAGCGAGACTGACTGGGCGACCCAGATCGCAGAGGCCCGCCGGCTGATGGTGGCAGAGGGTGCGGCAAGCGGCGCCCAAGTGCTGTCGTTCACGCTAACCCCTTATGTCACAGGCCTGCCATTCCGTATTGCGGCCATGGATAAAGTGCTTGGCGGACTGGCGGATGACCCGGCCGTACTGGTCGCCGGGGCTGCCCGTGTGGCTGACCTGTTCGGAGATGATTGTGGCTGATGTAATCACTGCCAATCTTCCGTCGCGAAACTTTGACCTGACAGCCGCATTCTACGCTGCACTAGGGTTCGAGACAGACTATCGCGATCCCGTGTGGATGATCCTGAAACGCGGGACACTGGTGATCGAGTTCTTCGCCTATCCGGATCTTGATCCATTTGCCTCCTCGTTCAGCGCTTGTATCAGGGTGGACGATGTGGACAATCTCCACAGGGCCTGGACGCGGGCCGGGCTTCCAGACACCGGGATACCGCGGATGACAGCGCCCAAGACAGAGCCTTGGGGCGGGCGGATGTTCGCGCTGGTCGATCCGGACGGATCGCTGTTGCGTTGCATCGGTTTTCCGGCATGAACCGGCGCGCTTTCATGACTTCCCTTGTTGCAGGAGCCACCTTGCCCATGACCGCTGCCACGGCCCAGTCCCCTGCCCCAGTCCTTGCAATGCCGCGCTACACCGCCCTGGCGCTGCAAACCCGATGTGACGCGGTCAATCAGGACAGCACGCGTGACGCCGCCCGCGCGCGGATGACGGCTGCCATCACCCGCGTGGGTGCCCAGATCGGGGCTGCACGCGGCTTCTTGCAGGGCTTCAATGGCTATCCAGTCAGGCTTGTAGTCCTGCCCGAATACTGGATGACAGGTTTTCCCTTGGGCGAGACCCGCGCCCAATGGCAGGACAAGGCAGCCATCGCCCCTGACGGTATCGAAATCGAGGCCATCGGTGCGCTTGCGGCACGCCATCAGGTGTTCTTGTGCTCGAACCACTACGAGACCGACCCGCATTTCCCGCACCTCTACTTCCAGGCCAATGTCGTGTTTTCGCCCGCTGGCGACGTGGTCCTGCGCTACCGCCGGATGATCAGCCTCTATGCGCCGACGCCTTATGACGTCTGGGACCGGTATCTGGAGGTCTATGGGGCCGAGGGCGTGTTCCCAGTGGCCGAGAGCTGTTGCATCCCACGTCCGAAGTCGGCTCACCGGCACTCACACCCAAACACATTGCCAAGCGGGCCCGTGCGCTTGAAAACATGGCCTATGTCGTGTCGGCCAATTCAGCGGGCATTGAGGGAACGCCGGTGCCCGCCGAATCCACCGACGCCATGAGCATCGTCATCGACAGCTATGGCCGGGTGATGGCCGAAGCTGGCGGCGGCGAAACGATCAATGCCAATGCTGTGCTGGATCTCACGGGTCTGCGCGAGATGCGGCGCAATCCCGGCATGACCAATCTGTTGTCCCGGCTGCCACTGGATGCGTTCCAGCAAGCCTATGACGACCACCACCTCGCCGCCCCGAACCGCACTCCGGATGGCCGGATGATCGACAGGGCAGCCGTCCTTGCAAACCAGCGCGCAACCATCGAACGGCTGGCGCGCGATGGCGTGATCCGTTGAAAAATCACTCCGCCGCCTTGACGACAGGCGCCTCGGCATAGCGGGCACCTTCCTCCATCAACCCGTCCAGTCCCAGGATCTGGTTGATCTGATTGAAGTCGAACATCCGTTTCCGCAAGGCCGCTGTTGTCCCGTCAGACTTCAGCGCCGCCAGAAACTCGCCAGCCATGAAGGCAAAGGCCCTCACAAGAGCGCCCGGCGTGATCACCAGCTTGAAGCCAATCGCCTCCAGTTCGGTTTTGGTCAGGATCGGTGTGCGACCACCTTCGACCATGTTGGCCAGCAGCGGCGTGGTTGTGGCAAAGGCTGAGGTGATGGCTGCCAATTGTGTGGCGGTTTGCGGTGCCTCGATGAACAGCACATCAGCCCCGGCATCCCGATACAGTGCCGCCCGGTCAAGCGCTGCGTTGAAGCCCTCCACGGCAATCGCATCGGTGCGGGCAATGATCAGTGTCTGCTCGCTGCGGCGGGCATCCACGGCAGCACGCACCTTGCCTGCCATCTCGGCGGGACTGACCAGCTCCTTGCCGGCCAGATGCCCGCAGCGCTTGGGCATGGTCTGATCCTCGATCTGGAGCCCCTGTGCTCCAGCCCGCTCGAACTGCCGCACGGTCTGGCGCACATTGAGCGCATTGCCAAAACCGGTATCGATATCGACAATCAAGGGCAGACTCACCCGGTCGTCGATCCGTGCAACGACATCGAGCGCCTGGGTCGCGGTGATCAACCCGACGTCAGGTCGACCCAGCTGGGTATAGGCGATCGCTGCACCCGACAGATACAGTGCCTCGAACCCGGCCTGTTCTGCCATCAATGCCGAGAGACCGTCATAGACACCAGGCGCCAGCACTGCCCCGGGACGGGCCAGCAAGGATTTCAGACCGGTCGCGCTCACAACTCATGCTCCACCACGGAACGGGCTGCAGATGATTGCGTCTGCCCCCCAGACTTCAGATGCGCCATCAGGCCCCCTGCTGCAACGATGGCACGCAAATGCGATGGCACCGGGGCAAACCGGTAGGACCGGCCTGCTGTCAGATCATCGAGAATCCCGCCGCCCAGATCGAGCGAAAGGCGATTGCCATCGCCAATCCCGGAAACGCCATCTGCCCGCAAGGCGGGCAGGCCAAGATTGAAGGCATTGCGGAAGAAAATCCGGGCAAAGCTGGGTGCGACCACTGCAGCCAAGCCCAGCAGCTTCAACGACACCGCCGCCTGTTCACGCGACGATCCCACCCCGAACGCCGGTCCAGCCACAAGGATGTCTCCAGGCCGCACTTCGGCGGCGAATTCTGGACGGATCGCAGTCAGGCAATGGCTCGCCAATTGGTCTGGAGGCAGTTTCATCAGATTGCCAGGCGCCAGCACATCCGTATCGATCCGCTCGCCAAACACCCATGCGCGCCCGATGACCGGAGCCGGGC